>QMND01000012.1 GCA_003647605.1 Candidatus Shapirobacteria bacterium
CAACAATTCTAAAGCCAAAAAATAGTTTAGTATCAAAACTAATATGAATAAAAAAAATAACAAAAATAGTAAAAAATATACCAATATTGCCCATGCAAAACTTTGCATAAAGTCTTCTTTTAACAATACTATTGCCAGTATTACAGATCAAAAAGGTAATACTCTTTGTTGGGCAAGTTCTGGTAGTGTTGGTTTTAAGGGAGCTAGAAAATCTACACCTTATGCTGCTACCAAAGCTATAGAAGCAGTTTTAAATCAAAGTCAAAAATTTGGAGTTAAAAAATTATCTGTTTATTTAAAAGGACCAGGTGTTGGTCGAGATGCTAGCTTGAGGCTTCTCCGAAACAAAAGAGGTATCGATGTCGATATGATTTCTGATTTAACCCCAATTCCTCACAATGGCCCTAAAGCTTCTAAAAGGAGAAAACCTTAGAATTTTATTATCAATATGGCTAGAGATACCTTAAATACTAAATGTAAACTGTGTCGTCGTGAAGGCACCAAACTTTATTTAAAAGGCGCTAGGTGCCTATCTTCAAAATGCCCCCTAGAGCGTAAAGGTGCGGTTCCACCTGGCATGCATGGTTTAAAAAGGTCTAGAAGACCTCGTGCTTATGGTATTCAACTTAGGGCTAAACAAAAATTAAAAAGAACTTATGGTATTTTAGAAAGACAATTAAAAAACTATTACAAAAAAGCCAAGAAAGGTAAGGGTGTTTTAGGTGATAACTTGCTAGTTTTCTTGGAGATGAGACTAGACAATCTTGTTTATGTTTCGGGTTTAGCTCAATCAAGATCACACGCCAAGCAACTTGTTAGCCATAAACATGTTTTAGTTAACGGTAAGTCCTTAAATATTTCATCTTATTCTGTTAAAATAGGGGACAAAATTTCTCTGGACAAAATTGCTTTTAAACCAAAAAACCAAGAAATTAGAGCTTTAGCCAAGGATTTTAAATGTCCCAATTGGTTAAGTCTTAACAAAACAAAACTTGAGATTGAAGTAATTTCAAAACCCGAAAGAGATACTTTTGCTCAAGATATAGATGAAAATTTAATTATTGAATATTATTCTAGATAAAAGGAGAAACAAATGATTGATACCAGTAAGTTCCATATTAAAACCGTTAAAGCTGATTCCAAATACGGAAAATTTGAGCTTAGTCCTCTATATAAGGGCTTTGGTCACACCATTGGTAACAGTCTTAGACGAATTTTATTAATAATTATCCCTGGCTCAGCCATAACCAAAGTTAAATTTGACGGAGCTGACCATCTCTTTACCACACTTCAAGGAGTCAAAGAAGATTTAGTTGATATTTCTCTTAATTTGAAAAAAGTCAAATTTGTATACAAACAAAACGAGCCTATCGTTCTTAAATTGTCCAAATCTACCAAAGGTATTGTCACTGCTGCCGATATTACAGATAATGATATCTGCAAGGTAGCTAATCCCGACCAGTATATTGCCACCATAACAGATTCTAAAGGCAGTCTTAATGCCGAGCTAACTATTGAGAGAGGGGTTGGATACACTCTTGCCAAAGGTCAAAAAAGTGATGTTATTGGAGAAATTATCTTAGATGCCACCTTTACTCCTGTTGTTAAAGCTAATTACAGTGTCGAATCTACTCGTTTAGGTAAGAAAAATGATCACGATAAGTTGTTTATGGAGATCTGGACAGATGGTTCCATCGATCCTTTAGAAGCTTTAAAAAGAGCCGCTAAAGATCTAATTGTTTCCTTATCTCAGATAGTAGATCCAAAAGAATTCGAGGAAGAAGAAACTGTAACTATCGGTGCTAATCTTAATGTTTTTAACACTAATGTCTCAGTTGAGGAAATAGAATTACCTTTAAGAGTTACCAACGCCTTGAAAAAGGCCGGTTTTGAAACCATAGAAAATTTGATTCAAGCTGGTAGTGTTGAAGTTAAAAAAGCTAAAAATGTAGGAGAAAAATCTATTACTATTATTAATGATTGGCTCAAAGAAAAAGGGGTCGACTGGAAATAGTTAACTTTATATATGCGTCATCGAAAATTTGGTAAGAAACTAGGTAGAAATCACCACCAGCGCCAGGCTTTATTTAAAACCTTGTTAAGATTTGTTTTAACTTATGGCAGTATTCAAACCACTCAAGCCAAAGCTAAAGCTGTTTTACCTCTCCTAGAAAAGTTAATGTCTAAAATTAGCCGTCCTAGTTTAATTAATCGCCGAGCTTTATATGCTTATCTCCAAGACAGAAAATGGGTTAAAAGGGTTGAAGATACCATTCAGAAAAATTTTCCTAATCAACATTCCAATTTTTTTACAACCTCTAAGATTAAAAGAAGAAAAGGTGACGATGCATTAATCGTTAAGTTGTCTTTTGTTAAAGATATTTCTTTTCTACCAAAAGAAAAAACAGCCAAAACAGACAAAAAGAAAGTAATTAAAGATAAGAAAAAAGTTACTAAAAAGATCAAAAAAAATGAAAAGTAAAACTACCAACAAACCAATCTCTGAAGTTAAAAGATACTGGCATTTAATTGATTTAGAAGGTCAAACATTAGGTCGAGTGGCTACCGCTATTGCCAAGATTTTGGTTGGTAAAGATAAACCCAACTTTAGTTATAATCAAGATTGGGGTGATTATGTAGTTGCTATTAACTCTGACAAAATTAGAGTTACTGGTAAGAAATTAAGAGATAAAATATATTATCGTCACTCTGGCTATGCTGGCAACTTAAAAGAAATCCCTTTGAAAGTTTTGATGGAAAAAGATTCTAGAAAAGTTATTTATGCTGCCGTTTATGGTATGGTTGCTAAGAATAAATTACGAAAAGCTCGTATGCGTCGTTTAAAAATATTTAAAAACACAGAACATAAATATCGAGACAAAATTAAAGGTTTATTTCCTAAACAAGACTAATGAAAAAATATACTTATGCTTTAGGTCGTCGTCGCAGTGCTGTAGTTACCATCAAACTTTTTAGGGGTAAATTACAAGAATCTACTGTCAATAAAATAAGTGTTTCCAAATATTTTCCCAGTCTTAGACACAAGATTAAATACCAATATCCATTTGTCTTAACTGAAACTTTGGACAAGTTTTTCTTTGAAGCCAAAGCTAAGGGTGGTGGTAAAGAAGGACAATTAGATGCCCTACTTTTAGCTATATCTAGAGCCTTAGAAAAGCAAAAAAAATCTTTTAGATCTGTTCTGAAAAAGGTCAAACTACTTCGAGTTGATTCTAGAATTCGTCAACGCCGTCAAGCAGGTAAAGGTGGTAAATCTAGACGAGCCAAACAATCTCCGCGAAGATAGTTGTTGTATTATTCTTTTACCATGTCTTCAACTTTTCAAAATATAGTTTTAGCTTTAGTTCAGGGTTTAAGTGAATTTTTACCCATATCTTCCTCTGGTCACTTACTTATAATCCAACAACTTTTTCAAATCACTCCTCAATTGTCTTTAGACATCCTTCTCAATACCGCCACCTTTTTTTCTGTTTTATTTTTTTTTCGTAAGCAATTCAAAGATTTTTTCCAAAAATCTGCTTATATTTTTATAAGCACTTTACCGGCTGATTTTTTTACTCTGTTTTTTAAAGATTTTTTAGTTAAACTTTTTATTAGCGTTTCCCTTTTACCACTATCTTTCCTTTATACTAGCCTAATTCTTTTTTTAACTTATTTTTTTTCATTTAAAAAAATAAAAAAACTAAATAAATTGAATTTTACCAAAGCTACTATTATTGGTCTTTTTCAAGCCTTAGCTATTTTTCCTGGTGTTTCTAGATCAGCTTCAACTATTTTCGCTGGTCTATTAATGGGTCTGTCTTGGCAACAATCTTTTCTCTACTCTTTTTATTTATTTATACCAGCTTCTCTGGGAGCATTGATTTTTGCTTTTATGGAAACTGATATTGCTTTCATATCATTTTCTTCCTATTTATTGCCATTTGTTATTTGTTTTTTGATTGGTTTAATGGCTTTATTCTTACTTCGTAAACTTCTACAATCTGCCAAACTTTGGTATTTCAGTTTTTACAGTCTATCGCTTTCTTTTATTCTTATGCTTTTGGTCTAATTCAACAACTACCCTCTTTTCCATCAATTTGGTCAATCACCACCTTTTTTAAACTGTCTATTAACATTTGATAACCTACTCCCATATTCAACCTTTGTTGAGCTTTACTTAGAGAAGATATTTCTTTCAATAATTCCTCTATATTTCTGTGGCTTTTTTTAATCTTTTTAGACATTTTTCTTTTCCTAAAATCTTTAAACAGTCAATAATTGGCGGTGTAATTTTTTGTCCACTTAAAGCTACCCTGAAAATCATAAAAAATTGGCCAACATTCCAACCGTTATCTTTAATTAACTTTAATAGTTTCTCTTGGGTAATTTTTGTTTCACCCCACTCTGTTAAATTAACCAACACTTCTATAGCTCCAGACATCATTTCTTTTACCAATTTTTTGTCAGCTCCTCTTTGTAATAACATTTCGACTGGATAATCTATAGGTTTGAATAAGAATTTAGTTAACTCCACTACCTCAGATAGCTTAGTTATTCTTTCTTTTACTAAGGGGCTTAATTCTATCAAAATCTTCAACGAAACCTGTGGTAAAAATTTTTTTAGTAATTTAGCTAAATCTTCATTACTTTTTTCTTGGATATAATGCTTATTAAAATAATTTAATTTTTTTCTATCAAAAGTAGCCGGACTCTTATGTAGTTTTTCTAAGCTAAAAATTTTTATAAATTCATCTAAACTAAAAAATTCTTGATTAGTACCAGGATTCCAACCCAAAAGCATCAAAAAATTCAATAGAGCTTCTGCTAAATATCCTTCGTCTAAAAAACTTTTGGCAAATACCGAACCGTGTCTCTTGCTCATCTTTCCTTTTCCATCGGGATCCATTAAGACAGTTAAATGAACAAAAACTGGAGCTTGCCAGCCAAAGAATTCATATAGCAATGCTTGTTTGGGAGCTGAAGGAATCCAGCTTTGACCTCTCATTATATGACTGATTTTCATCAAATGGTCGTCAATTACCACTGCAAAGTGATAAGTTGGAATCCCGTCTGACTTGATTAACACTTGATCGTCAATATCTTTACTGGGTACTTTTATTTTACCTCTAATTACATCTTCCCATTCTATAATTCTGTTATCTGGAATTTTCATTCTAATTACATAACTCTCTCCATTTCTAATCTTTTTTTCTATCTCTTCTTTGCTTAAAGACAGACACCTTCTGTCATATTTTGGTAACTCACCCCGTTTTTTTTGTTCCTGTCGCATTTTATCTAGTCGTTTTGAACTACAAAAGCAATAGTAAGCCTTACCTTCATCTATCAACTGTTGAGCATATTTTTTATAGATATCTAAGCGTTGTGTTTGTATATATGGACCGTAAGGACCACCTTTTTTTGGACCTTCGTCCCAATCAAATCCATAATCTTTAATTACTTTCAATATTTTATCTTTAGCTCCTTTAACCAGCCTTTTCTGATCTGTATCTTCAATCCTAATAATAAAAGAGCCCTTGTGTTTTTTGGCAAAAGCGTAGTTATAAAGCAAGGTTCGGATATGACCGATATGGTATTCGCCGGTAGGGCTAGGAGCCATTCTAGTTCTAACTTGCATAACTTTATTTTACCATTTTTCCTTTATAATTAATTAATGTCCTTAACTCACACTGCCTACACTACTCGCAATCTAATTAAATTCGGCGGGATTGGTATAATAATTTTTTCTTTATCATGGTCCATTATTACCGGCAGTATTAAGGCTTATCGTAAAGCTCATCCTCCCAAAATAGCCCCTACTGTTCGTTATGGTAAGCTACCTCCAATTAATTTTCCTGACTTTACCCCTAAAGTTCAAAGTTTTAATTTAGAGTTAGCCAATGATGATTTTCCTAAAATAACCGATCAGGCCAAAGTCTTTATTCTTTATCGTTCAACTAGCACTTTGCTGGCCCTAGAAAAAGATATAAAAACAGCCCAAAAAATGGGTTTTGTGTCTAAACCACAAAAATTATCCAATGGTCTTTACCGTTTTGAAAACAAAAGTGTTCAAAAAACTTTAACCATGAATGTTTTAGATGGTAGTTTTAGAATTGAATATCCATACAAAAAAGATCAAAGTATTCAAATGGACGGTAATCCTCCTATTAAAGAAGAAGCCGTTTCCATAGCCACCTCTTTTTTAAACACAGCCGAAAAAATGACCGAAGACTTAAAGGACGGTAAACAAATTGTTAGTTTTTGGAAAATTACTTTTAAATCACTTGAACCTGTTTCTTCTTTGTCAGAAGCTAACGCTATTAGGGTTGATTTTATTCGCCAAGATCTAGATGGTAAATTTAAAATTTATTCCATTCAACCACAAAAGTCGCCAATATCTATTTTGATAAGCAATTCTAGGGTTGAAAATAAAAAGATTATTGAAGTCGACTATAAATATGCACCCATAGATAGACAATCCTATTCTACTTATCCTATCAAAACACCTCAACAAGCTTGGCAAGATTTAAAAAATGGTAACTATTGGTCGCCAACTCACCATTCTTCCACCTCATTAACTATTCGTCAGTTAGAATTAGCCTATTTTGAACCCAACACTCAAACTAACTATATCCAACCAATTTTTGTTTTCAGAGGCGACCATGATTTTATTGCCTATGTTCCTGCTGTTAGTTCTGAATGGATTAGTTCAAACTAAAAACTACCTTTTACCTATATTCCTCCCAACTTACATTTTCTTTAGCCCAGTTTAGAATTTTTTCAGTATCACCAAAACGATCATCGCTTTGAGCCACCACACTAATTAATTCATGACCATTAATATTAAATAAGGCAATAAAACAACCACCGGCTTCAGGTGTCCATCCTGTTTTTAAACCTTTTACTTCTGGAATTTTCCTTAATAACTCGTTAGTATTTTCCAGCTGATGTTCTTGACCTGTCAAGCTAACTATTTTTATATCTTTAATCTTAACCGTTTGTTTAACTATTTTATTTTTAATAGCTAATCTAGCAATTTGTGACAAATCGTAAATAGTCGAATAATGCTCTTGATTATGTAATCCGTCAAAATTAGTAAAACGACTATCCTTTAATTTATATTTTCTTAAAATCCCATTCATTTCAGACACAAAACCATTAATTCCCCTAGGATGATGTTTAGCCAAATTAAAGGCCGCATCGTTAGCCGAATAAACCAATAAGGCCTTTACTAAATCTTCTACTTTAATTTTCTCTCCAATTTCCAATTCCATCACCTTACCATTGTCATATCTTTCTTTTATTTCCACTACCTCGTTTAGGGGGTAAATATTTAAAGCTGTTAAAGCGCTTATTAGTTTAGTAGTTGAAGCTGGGAAAATTCTTAGTTTCTTGTTTTTTTCGTTTAAAATCGTATTAGTCTTTGAGTCTATTAACAAAAAAGCCTTAGCCATTATTCCTTTAACTTGCTTTTTTTTATCTGGCAAAACTATTGGCATCTGAGGGTGACGGTAACTAGCCCAAACATCTTTTTTCTTCTTAAAATCAATTAATTTATTTTCTAACAAACCAACCAACAATAACGACCAAATTACCAAAATTAAAAAACTAACTCCCAACAAGAATAATCTATTTACCCTTTTTTTTAGCATTCTTTACCTTAGCCAACTTAATGCCAGTTTCTTTTAATTGAATTTTTCCTACTGGACTGGGGGCATTCATTAACAAATCAACTCCGTTAGAATTTTTAGGAAAAGCATAAATATCTCTAATGTTGTCTTCATCCAACAACAACATTAACAACCTGTCTATGCCTATAGCCCAACCTCCGTGAGGTGGAGCTCCATATTGAAAAGCCTCATACATACCTCCAAATTTTTCTAAAACTTCTTTTCGGCCATAACCCACTTTTTCAAAAGCTTTAACCAAAGTTTCTGGTTGGTGATTTCTAATTGAACCTGAAGCCAACTCGTAACCATTTAAAACTAAATCATATTGATAAGACTCGATTTCTAAAGCCTGTTTTTCTTCTAAATTTTTTATTCCTCCCTTAGGCATAGAAAAAGGATTGTGGCCAAAATCCAGTTCACCTTCCTCGTTTATCTCGTAAAAAGGGAAACCTGTTACCCACAAAAAAGATAATTCCTTATCGTTTACTAAATCTAATTTTTGGGCTAACACTTTTCTAATTTGCCCCATTACCTTACTAGTCATTTTTTTACTATCAGCCATAATTAACAACAAATCTCCTTCTTTAGCTCGGCTTATTTTAACAATTTTCTGCTTTAAAGCTTTTTCGAAAAACTTAGAAATACCACTTTCTAAAGAGCCGTTTAATACTTTGGCATAAGCTAAACCTTTAGCCCCCAACTCTTTGGCTTTTCTTTCTAAGTTATCTATATCTTTTTTAGAAAATTCTACCCCCTTGGGAATCACTATTAATCTAATCGACTCAGCTTGATTAAAAATTCTTAATTCACTTTTATCTTTAATCAAATTCACCATTTCTTGTAACTCTAGTTCAAAACGAATATCTGGTTTGTCACTTCCATATTTTTCCATAGCCTCTTTGTAGCTAATTCGAGGAAAAGGATAGTTAACCAACCTTTTACCTCCAGCCACGCTCTTATAAGTATCCTTCATTAGTTTTTCGGCTGTTTGAAAAATTTCATCTATACTAGGAAAGCTCATTTCCATATCAATCTGATAAAAAACTCCAGCGTGCCTATCAGCTCTAGGGTCTTCATCTCTAGCACAAGGAGCAATTTGAAAATATCTGTCTACCCCGCCTACCATTAGCAATTGTTTAAACTGCTGTGGTGCTTGAGGTAAAACAAAAAATTTTCCTTTATGAATTCTAGAAGGAATAATAAAATCTCTAGCTCCTTCTGGTGAGGTACTAGTCAACAAAGGCGTAATTATCTCTGTAAAGCCATTCCTATCCATCCAGTTTCTGACCGCCAATATATATTTATGTTTTAATTTCATAATTTTAGCCAATCTTTGTCGCCTCAAATCCAAAAAACGATATTTCAATCTCAACGACTCATCGATTTTTTTACCATCATTATCTAAAGGAAAGGGAATAGCTTTGCTTTTGTTTATAACTATTACCTCTTCAGCCTGTATCTCTATTTTACCTGTTTCTAATTCAGAATTAACCATTTTGTTGGTTCTTTTGACCACTTTTCCTCTTATTTCTACTACCCATTCTTTTCTTAGGCTACTGACTAGCCGATGTAGCTGACTACCTTCTGGAGCATTTACTACCACCTGTATAATTCCCGACCAGTCTCTGAAGTCAATGAAAAAAAGTTGACCATGATCTCTGATATTAGCTACCCAACCTTTTAGTGAAACTTTTTCTTTAATTTTACCTAAGCAATCCACTGCTTTAGTTCTTTTCATAAACTCTATTTTAACACAATTTCTTTGATCATTAATTGGACTTTTTGTCTTCCACCCCAGTCATTTACATCTAGGCTGGCTACCATATCTAATTTATTGCCAGTTTTAATTTTTTCGAATATTTTAGCTTGGCTAAAAGCAATTCCATCAACCATTTTTTTAGATAAGATCATTTTTAAATGACTACCGTCTTTACCGATTTTTCTTTTAGCAACTAATTCAACTTCTTTAAGATAAAAAAGCGGTTTAGGATTGTCTATTCCAGTTGGTTCTAATTTTTCCATCAATCGGGCCATTTTTAAATCTATCGCCTCTATGTCCATCTCAGCTTCTACTTCAATCCTTTTTTCTCCCTCGTATTTTTCTAAACTTTGGTTGATTATATGCTTAATCTTTTTTTCAAATTTAGCAATTTTTTTAGTTTCGATACTAAAACCAGCTGCCCCCTTATGACCTCCTAGTTCGACTAGTAAATCTTCCACCTGTCTCAAACTTTTGATTATGTTCAACTCCTTTATTGATCGGCAAGACGCCTTAGAGATATCTTTTGATTTAGAAATTACAATAGTAGGTAAGTCATACTCTTGACTTAATCTGCCGGCTATTAAACCAATTATGCCTAGGTGGTATTTTTCGTCAATCACTATAATTACCTTGTCTTGATTGTCCTTGGCTTTAATTAGAGCATTTTTTATTAAACCTTTTTGTAATTTTTGCCTTTCATAATTCATTTGGTTCAACTTAGTCGTGTATTTGTCTAGAGATATCTGATCTCGACTACACAATAATCTCAAAGCATCGGTGGCATCTCCCAGTCTACCAACCGCATTGATTCTTGGTCCAATTATATAAGACATGTGATAACTAGATATTTTATTCAAATCTACCTTAGCCTTAGCTAACAACTTTTTAATTCCAGGGTTTGGTTTTGTTTTTATATATTTTAAACCCCAATAAACTACTCTCCTGTTTACTCCTAACAGAGGTACACAGTCAGCTACTGCCCCCAAACTAGCTAAACCTAAGTCAGCCTTTTTGTCTATTTGTCTTGCCATTAACCAGCTCAAAACACTAGCCGAAGTTTTAGTCGAATGGACTATGCCTTCAACCTTTATTTTCTCTTTCTTTTTTTGGTGATGATCGATAATTACTATATCCGTTCCCTCTTTTTTTATTTTTTTTATTTGTCGATGAGCTACAATGCCATTGTCAACTGTAATCAATAAATCAAATTTAATGTTTTTCTCTTTCTCAAATCTTTTAAAACTTTCATACTTCAAACCGTAACCATCTTTTTGTCTGTCGGGAATAAAAGGCCAAACCTCAACCCCTTTTTCTTTTAAAACTAACCATAAAATAGCGGTGGCTGTAATTCCGTCTACGTCATAATCGCCATAAATTAATACTTTTTCTTTGTTTTTTATGGCTTTTTCTATTCTGGCCAAACTTTTTTCAAAAGATTTTTTACTTATACCAAAATCTTCGATTTTTAACTTGTCAGCCTCAGCTACTTTAGTAAAAGCCTTTATATCCACTTCTTTTATGCCTCTGTTTTTTAATAAAATTTTCCAAATTTCTTTTTGGCTGGTTTTAACTCCTATCTTTTTTTTACTTTTATTAACTATTTTTATCATTACTTATTCTATATTAA
>QMND01000013.1 GCA_003647605.1 Candidatus Shapirobacteria bacterium
AATATAAAAAACAAAAATAATTTTAGCCGTATTTTTAAAAATCGGCAAAATTCAAACAAAGACGCTCTGAGAATTAGCTCTTTAGGAGGTTTTGGGGATGTTACCCAAAATATGTTCGTTTATGAATATGCTCCTCAGGGAGATTTCTCTAAAAGCCAAATTATTATCGTTGATTGTGGAGTCGGCTTTCCTGAAGAAGATGACTTTGGAGTTGATCTCCAAATTCCTGACACTACTTACCTAGAAGACAAGAAAGACCGTATTCTGGGTATTTTTATTACTCACGGACATGAAGATCATATTGGAGCTATTCGTTTTATTTTACCAGTCCTTGGTTTAAAAATTCCTATTTATGCTCCAAAATTAGCTACTGCTTTCATTAAAGCTAGGTTAGAAGAAAACCAAATTAAAGCCAAAATCAAAACTTATCAAGATGCTATACCTATTAGAACTGGAGTATTTACTATCGACCCTATTAGAGTTACTCACTCTATCCCTGATACTTTCCACTTTGCCATCCAAACTCCTTTGGGTTTGCTTTACCATGGTTCTGATTTCAAGTTTGACCTTTTTCCTTTAGATGGTAAATTTGCTGATTTGCCTCACATTGCCAAAATCGGCAATAATCACAATGTTTTGTGTTTATTGTCTGACTGTTTAGGAGCTGATCACCCTGGTTATTCACCTTCCGAAAGAACCATTGCTGAAGATTTTGAACGAGAGATAAAAACTGCTAAGGGTAGGGTCTTTGTAACTTCTATTTCCAGTAATATTGTTCGTTGGGGTCAAGCAGTTGAATATGGCAAGAGAGCTGGTAGAAAAGTTGTTATTGTTGGTTTTTCGGTTGAAAGAGCTATTAAAGTGGCTCAGCAATTAGAATATATCAATCTTAAGAAAAGCGATTTGATACCCATAAATAGGGCCAATAATTTTCCCGATAATAAACTGATCTTTTTGACAGCTGGTTTTGCTGGTCAGCCCAATTCAGCTTTAAGTAAGATGGTTATGGGCAAACATCGAATCAAGATTCGTTCTAGTGATAAGGTTGTCTTTTCTTCACCTGATTATATTCCTGGTACTTCCCATTCTATTTACACTATGATTGATAATCTAGCCAAAATGGGAGCTGAAGTAGCTTATGGCAGTAAAGGTCAATTACATGTGTCTGGTCATGGTTACCAGAAAGAACATGCTATTTTGATTTCTTTGCTTAATCCAAAATATTTGCTACCTATTGGTGGTAATTATAGGCATATTCGCAGTTACAAAAGCATGATTCAAAAATTGGGCTATCCAGCCAATAGCTTACTTTCGCCAGATCCAGACGCCACTGTTACTTTTCATGCCGATAAGACTTATGACACTAAATTCCGTCTTCATCTTAAAAAGATTTTAATCGATGGTTTTGGAATTGGCGATGTTGGCACTACTGTTTTGAGAGACAGGCGATTGTTGGCTGAAGATGGGATGTTGTCAGCTGTTTTGCTGGTTAATACTAAAGCTGGTCGGTTAGCCAAAGAGCCAATTGTTCTTAGTAAAGGTTTTGTTTTTATTAAAGAAAATACCCAGTTAATTAACCAACTTAAACAAGAAATTGTTAATAAGTTTAAACAAGTAGCTGGTAATCCTATCAATTTGGACTATGTTCGAGAACAAATTCAAGGACATTTGGAACAGGTTGTTTACCAAAAAACCGGTCGCCAACCCATGATCCTGCCTTTGGTGATTGAGATATAAGCAAAATAAAAAGCTTGTTATCAACTCCTATTTTTCTTTGTATTATTTTTTACCTAACTATCCAACAATTCTACACATCGTCATTGCGAGGAGCGAAGCGACGTGGCAATCCCGTTGGAGTCACACTCTCTTTTTTCAACTTTCCCCTCCAGCTTTTTAGGTTATAATAAAGCCATGCGTTATTCAAAACTTTTTGGTAAAGTCTCCAAAACCGTCAGTAAACAAGCCATTGTCGCCAGTCATCGCTTTTTGGTCCAAGGCGGTTTTATTCGTCGTATTTCCTCAGGTCGCTATGCCTTTTTACCTCTAGGTCTTCGAGTCCGTCGCAAAGTCGAGAATATGATTCGCCAAGAAATGGTTAAAATTGGAGCTCAAGAATTAGTTGTTCCTACTCTTCACCCTATCGAATTATGGCAACAAGCTAACCGTGATCAAAAATTTGGTCCCTCTATGATGCGACTCAAAGACCGTCGTGGGGCTGAGTTTACTTTAGGAGCTACTGCTGAAGTTATGATGGTTGAATTAGTCAAACAATTTAACCTATCTTACAAAGATTTACCTATTAACATTTTTCAATTCTCTCAAAAATTTAGAGATGAAGTTAGAGCCAGTGGAGCTTTGTTAAGAACTAGAGAATTTATCATGAAAGATGGTTATTCTTTTCATGTTGATGAAGATAGCTTAAAACAAACCTACCAACTCTATTGGCAGGCCTATCTAAATATAGCTAAACAACTAGATTTAGAGGTGACTGTAGTTGAGTCGGACAATGGAGCCATAGGTGGTATGATTTCTCACGAATTTATGGTTGAAACCGATGTCGGTGAAGATGTTTTAGCCAAGTGTGATTGTGGCTATTCAGCCAATTTAGAGACAGCTAAATTTGTTAGAAAACAAGTCAATCCCGATGAAAAGCCCAAAAAAATGGAAATTGTGTCTCAACCCGAATGGGTTATGACCATGGAGGATAATGTCAAACATTATGGTAAATCCAAAGATCACTTCTTGAAAAATGTAGTTTATAAAGACATAGACGGCACTATTATTATTGGTGTTATTCGTGGCGACTTATCGGTCAACAAAACTAAATTGGCCAATGTTTATGGGGCCAAGGGTGAATTAGAACCAGCTACTGATGAAGATTTGGCTAAACTAGGTACTAAATTCGGTTGGGTTCATTGTTGGGGGCATAAGGCTGTTTATGTCGGTGACTTGTCACTTAAAACAGTAGTCAATTTTATCGGTGGACAAAAAGAAAAAGACACTGATTCTATCAATGTTAATTATGGTCGTGATTTTGAGTGTGATTTTTTTGGTGATATTGCCGAAGCCGAAGCTGGTGCCATTTGTGGGCAATGCAACAAGGGTAAATTGAGACTAGTTAAATGTGTTGAGTTTGGTAATATTTTCAACATTGGTTATACATATAGCCAAGCGATGGACGCCAACTTTATTGACCAAGACAATCATCAACAAAAGTTTTATATGGGCTCCTATGGAATTGGCCTAGGTCGAGCTATGGCCTGTGTAATTGAAACTCATCACGATGACAAAGGCATTATCTGGCCTAAGTCCATTACTCCTTATCATGTCCATTTGGTTTATCTCAATTCTTCCGATCCGACGGTTTTAGGAAAAGCCGAACAAGTTTACCAGGATTTACAAAAAGCTGATATTGAAGTTTTATTCGATGATCGTCCTGATGTTTCGGCTGGTTCTAAATTTGCTGATGCTGATTTAATTGGTATTCCTGTTAGATTGTTGATTAGTCAAAGAAGTTTGGATAAAGGAGGACTAGAATTAAAGTATCGCCATTCTTCTGAATCCGAACTCATTCCCATTTCCGATTTGTCAAAAGTGATTTTAGATTTTTATAAAAAGTAATTTGTCCCTTTAGACTTAATTGTTTTATTTGTTATATACTCTTAATATGGCTAAAAGACGACGTGGTAGACGCAAGAAGAAAAAAATCTTGTCTCTCAAACTAAAAGCAAAAACAATCAAATCTATTTTCTTCATTTTTTTCATCGTTTTATCAGTTATCATTGCCTTTTCTTTTTCGCATGCCACCGGTTATTTAGATATGGTTAACTACTCCATTAATCAATATTTTGGTTTCGTTTCTCTTCTTCTTCCATTTTTACTTCTCATTCTGGCTTTTTCTTTCAGTCACCTAAAATCTCCTTTAAAAGAAACCAATGTCTCTCTTGGTTTTTTAATAATGTTTATTTCCTTAATGGCCTTAGCCAAGCAAGGTCTTTTTGGAAACTTTGTTTGGCAACAACTCTCTTTTTTGTTCACTGACTTTCCCACTTTTTTAATTTTTTTAGGCACTCTAATCGTTGGTTTCGTTGTTTTATTTGACACTTCGATCGCCCAAATTATTAAACAAGCCAGAGAAATTATCAAGTTATTTAAAAGATATGTATTAGGGCGAGTTGATAAAAACAAAAAGAAGAAAAAAGAAAAAGAAGAGGTGGTTTATATTCAACAAAGACAAGAAACAGAAAAAACTAAAGACACGAGAGAAGAAGTGAAACCAACCCAACCAACCACTTCTGTATCAGAGATCAAGAGTCCTTTAGCTTCATCGTCTAATCAAATTTGGGAATATCCAACCATTGACATTTTCGATAAAGCTCCAGGTAAAAAAGCAGACAGAGGCGATGTTGCCTATAACGCCAAAACCATAGAAGACACTTTAGAGTCTTTTGGAATTAGAGCCAGAGTTGAAGAAATAAATAACAGTCCTTCAGTTACTCAATACGCTATTGCCGTAGCTGTTGGAACAAAGTTATCTAAAATCGTTAGTTTAGGCAATGACTTAGCTATGGCTCTTTCAGCTCCAGGCGGTCAAATCAGAATAGAAGCCCCAATTCCTGGTCGCCCTTTAGTTGGAATAGAAGTCCCCAACCAATCATTACAAGTAGTTCCAATTAGACAAGTTTTAGAAAGTGAAATTATAAAAAACAACAAATCAAAAACAGTCATTCCTTTAGGTTTAGGTGTTTCTGGTAAGGTTCAATTTGCTGACATTTCTAAAATGCCCCATGTTCTAATAGCCGGTCAAACTGGTTCAGGTAAATCAGTTTGTATTAATTCATGGATTAGTACTTTAATTTTTAGAGCTTCTCCAGACGAGCTAAGGTTGATAATGGTCGATCCTAAAAGAGTTGAACTGACTCCATATAATGGTATTCCTCATTTATTGACACCAGTTATTGTTGAGCCAGATAAAGTGGTTTCTTCTCTTAAATGGGCTGTTGGCGAAATGGAAAGAAGATATAAAACTTTTGCTGAAGTTGGAGCTAAAAACATTGCTTCTTATAATAATATGGCCGGTTTTCAAAGTTTACCTTATATTTTGATTATTATTGATGAACTGGCCGATATAATGCTTTATTCTCCTGCTGAAGTAGAGGATTCTATCTGTAGAATTGCTCAAATGGCCAGAGCTGTTGGTATCCATTTAGTTTTAGCCACTCAGCGACCTTCTGTTGATATCTTAACCGGTTTAATTAAAGCCAATATTCCTACTCGAGTTGCATTTGCTGTTTCTTCTGTAACCGATTCCAGAGTTATTTTAGACAGTCCCGGAGCCGAGAAACTTCTTGGTAAAGGAGACATGCTTTATACTCCACCAGAATTAGCCAAGCCACTGCGTATTCAAGGTTGTTTTGTCTCTGACAAGGAAATAAAAAAATTAATAGATCATATCAAAAAACAAAAACAAAGCGAGTATGATGATCAGGTTGTCAACCAACCAGTTTCTGCTGGTAGTTCAAGCAAAAATTTAGTTTCGGTGGGTGGGCAAGAAAAAGATGTAAAATTCCAAGAGGCCGTAACTGTCATCAAGAACAGTGGTAAGGCGTCGGCCTCCTTATTACAAAGACAATTAAAGTTAGGTTATGCTAGGGCTGCTAGAATTTTGGACCAATTAGAATCGGCTGGTCTTATAGGTCCTTCTAATGGGGCTAAACCTCGTCAAATTTTTATGGATAAGATATCCTCTGCTTAATCTATGTTTAAAGCCTCCTCAATTCTTAAAAAAGCTAGATTGGATAGGGAATTAGGTATAGACGAGATTTCAAAAAAGTTAAAAATTCCTTCAAAGTATCTAAGAGCCATAGAAGAGGAAGATTCTAAAAATTACCCCCAACCACCATATTTACAACTTTTTGTCAAGGAATACGCAGATTTTTTCAATCTTAACAGTAAAGACATTCTCTCCTTTTTTCGTCGAGATTACCGAGAATCTTTGAACAAAAAGTCTCCTCGAAAACATTCTACTTTTTTTATCACCCCTCAAAAACTTTTTAAGTCTTCTATTTTAATACTATTTTTAATTCTTTTCGCCTATTTATTCAACCAATATGTCAGTTTTCACCGCCCTCCACAATTAGAAATTTCTTGGCCGTCAATGGAAGATGTCAAAAAAGGCGAATTTCTTTTAAAAGGTAAGACTGATTCCGAAGCCACTATCCGACTTAATGATAGTTTGTTAATTGTTGATGATAATGGTAATTTTTCTAAACAAATCAAATTACTAGATAATCAAACTAACAAAATTATCATTACGGCCATTTCTCCCTCCGGCGCCACTACCATTCTAGAAAAAGAGTATTGATCTTTGTTTGTTTGCTTGTTCTTGTTCTAAGGTTTCTCTGTTAAAATTAAAATATTGATTATTTAAAAACAAAATATATGGGTCAGGCCAATCCCAATACTCCTATTACTCAAGCTGGCAATGTTTTAGTTATTAAAAAGAGCCATTTGTACACCTTTTTTGGATTTTTATGCCTGTTTTTAGTTGCTTTATTTTTTGCCTATAAATACTATCAACTCAAAAATACGGATCAGGTAAAAGTCTCTGCTTCAAATCAAACCATCCCCACTTCGATCCATCAACCGTCTTTGGCCTTGCCCGAGACAGCCCAATGGAAAAACTATTCTAGGACAGGTTTTAGTTTTAAGTATCCGTCTAATTTAGACTTGCGTGAAACTAAATCAGGGCATGTTTCTTTGTCTTTGTATGGGCCTAGCCAAAAAAAAGATACCGAGCCTTACGATGGTTTGTATCTTACTTTTGGTCATCCCCTTAAATTAAAAAATTCTAGCTTAGACGACTATACAGATCAGCAACTCAAGCTTCTTCTGGAAACAGGGGAGTTGGTTGATAAGAAAAAAAAGATAAAGATAAATGGTTTTGACGCTTACTCTTTTTCTGTTCAAGGACTTGGTCTACATCGATATATTTATGTTAAGTCGACTGACGGTCGTTTGGTTATGACTATAACTGATTCGACTCACGATCCCGGTCATCAGGGTTTTTCTAAAACAGTTGACTTGATTATGTCCACTTTTGTTTTAAATAATCAATCAAACGCTTCTGTTTCTACATATACCAACCAGGATTTTGCTTTTCAAATAGAATATCCGTCTAACTGGTTTTCAGCTACCGCTTTGCATGACAAAAATTTGTTTCTTCTTAATCCGGAGTCACAACCGCACCCCGATTCTGGAGAAATTTTTGAACCAATCGAAATCATGGCCACCGATCAGGTCGAAAGTGAGGCTGAATTTATCAAGAGCTGGACACAGGTGGGCTACAAAGTGGGTATCATCAACAAAATCAATTCATCTCCATTTACCACCGTTTATCAGCTAGACAAAACCGGCCCATCTCCCGGACCAGACCACTTTTTAGTTATGGCTACCTCACTTCAAAAATATGGAGTTGTTAAAATCGTGGTCCATGATTTGGATTTAATCACCCAAGCATACGATATTTTATTCAGTTTGTCTTTTTTGTAATTCATACCTCCCTCTTGTCAACTCTTGTTAAAGTTTCACCCAATTAGTTTACATTTCCGAGGCTAAAGTTAATTGTTTTTGCCTATTAAAAATCAGCTGACCCCTTGCTAATCTATGAATTGAATTACAAATTAAAACAAGGAGGGTCAACTGATGACTGATAATAACATAAATAAGCTGATAGAGAGCAGGAAAAGAATAGTAAGGGCAGTTAGAAATAAAGAGATGTCTGTCAAGTCTGCTGCCAATTTATTAGGAGTAACTAGACAAGGACTGTGGAAGATTAAAAAGAGAGTAGAAAATGGTGGCTATACTAAAACTAATTTATTGGGTTCTAAACCAGGTCCTAGGTCATACAAAAGGGTTTGGAATAGAACTGAAGAATGGATAGAGAAAGAGGTGGAGAAGTCGTGGAGACAGTATTGTGTCGGAGTAAGCAATTTAGTCTGGATTCTAGAAGACACGGTCGGTATTAGTTTATCCAGGTCTACTATCTACCGTATTTTAATTAGGAGAAAAGTGTATGAAGAAAAGAAAAAAACGAGGAAGAGAAAAGACTGTAGACATTACACTAAATCCTATCCTGGGGAAGAAATACAAATTGATACCACTGAACCATTTGGCAAGAGTAAAGGAATAATGATTGTAGCCATAGACGATTACAGTAGGTGGGTATCGGCTGATCTGTATCATGGTAATACATCAGCTAATGCTGCCAAGTTTCTATATCGCCTTAGGCATTCTCTGCCATTCCCAATTGTGTCAGTCAGATTAGACAATGGTTCTGAATTTCAAAAAGACTTTGTTAAGGCTTGCAAGGATTTGAATATCAATATTATTAGAAACCCACCGCATAGTCCTCAAAAAAATGGCAAGGTAGAAAGAATGCACAGAACCATAGAAGAAGAGTGTTTGTGGAGAGTTAAAGCCAAGCCAAAAGAAGAGATGAGAAACAAGTATTGGTTAAACAGATATTTGGCTTGGTACAATCACCTTAGGAGACATTCTGGCTATGGGATGAACAAGAAAAGGCCCATAGAGAGAATAGAAGAATGGCTTCTACATCACCTTAACAATTCATTGGATACCCCAGAGGTCACAAATGTAAACGAAACTGTGATACGGTACATTTCTTGCTTTTTGGCCTTTAATTACTCTATACTATTTTTATGGATATCACTCAACTAATTTTGGTCATTAGTATTGTTATTATTACTACGCTTTTAACCATCATCGCTTTTTACTTTATTTCTATCCTAAAAGAAGTCAAAATGACTTTATCAAAAAGCAATCTCATTTTAGACGACACCCACTTAATTACTTCTTCTATAGCTCAACCAGTTTCTAGTTTTGCCGATTTTTTTAAAGGTCTTAAAGACGGTATTCAATCTTTGAACAATTTGTTTAAAAAATAACATGTCCGTTTCCGATTCTAAAACCACCACAACCTCGTCTAGCTTTATCGTTGGCTTGGTTTTAGGTTTGATTCTTTCCGCCATCTTAGCCATAGTTTTATATAAAAAGGACAAAAATAAAACTTTAGCTCAACTTAAAAAAGAATTAGAAAAGTATTTTAACTTTGTCTCTGCTTCTCCTAAAAAAACAATTCCCAAAATTCGTCAGTCCAAACCAAAGAAATTCAAAGGTATAAAAAAATAGTTTTTGTTATAATTTGGCTATGAATGCACCTCGACTTAAACAAAAGTTTATTGATTTTTTCCTTTCTAAAGGACACCAAGAAATTCCTTCCGCTAGTTTGATTCCCGAAAACGATCCGACCACCCTTTTTATTTCAGCTGGTATGCACCCGTTAGTTCCTTTTTTACTAGGTACTCCCCACACTTTGGGTAAAAGACTGGTTGATGTTCAAAAGTGTCTTAGAACAAGGGATATTGATGAAGTAGGTGATACATTTCATCACACTTTTTTTGAAATGTTAGGCAACTGGTCTTTAGGTGATTATTTCAAAAAAGACATGATTGCTTGGAGCTATGAATTTTTAACTAAACAATTAAATCTTAATCCTCAACATTTGCATATTACTTGTTTTGCCGGCGATACCAATGCTCCCAAAGATGAACAAAGTGCCAAATTTTGGCGTCAACTTGGCATTCCAGAATCTAGAATTCATTTTTTACCCAAAAAAGACAACTGGTGGGGTCCAGCTGGAGCCACTGGTCCTTGTGGTCCCGACAGCGAGATGTTTATTGATACTCAACCACAACAGCCATCAATTCCCTTTGATCAAGCTTGTCGACAAGGACGAATTATTGAAATCTGGAACGATGTTTTTATGCAATACAATAAAGATGAGAGCAGTAAATACCATCTGCTTTCTCAACAGAATGTCGACACCGGCATGGGAGTCGAAAGAACCGTAGCCATTTTAAACGGCTTTTCTGACAATTATTTGACTGACATTTGGCAACCCATCATTCAAAAAATAGAGCAATTATCTTCCCAAAAATATTCTCAACAACCTCGTCCTATGCGAATTATGGCTGACCAT
>QMND01000014.1 GCA_003647605.1 Candidatus Shapirobacteria bacterium
AAGATTTTTTGGAAAAAATAGCAAAAAGTAAATGATAAATAAAAAAGCTATTGAAGATGAGTGGTTACTATTGAAGGAGTTTGGTAAACAAGAGTGGTTTTTTGTGGTTGGTTTAGTAGTGGCTTTGTTGGGTTGGACGGGCATAATTAAGGTGTGGTTATCAAAATTGATGTATAGGCAGAGAGGTAGATTTTCACAGACTTTTGTTCATATGAGTATGGCTATGTTGGCTTTTGTGGCTATTACTGGATCGTCAACAGTTGAGGCTTTGATTGATGATAGGGGGGGGAGAGAAGTGGAAAATTTAATGGTATTGAGTGGTGATTTGAATAATGCTAATACTTTAATTTCTAATTTACCTAAAGGAGAAGTGAGTGAGTATAGGGTAAAAGATGGAGACACGGTGTCGTCGATTGCTAATAAGTTTGGGGTTAGTATAGATACGATTGTTTGGGAAAATAAGATGAAATCAGTGGACGACATTCAAGTTAAACAGATTTTGAAGGTTTTGCCGGTGACAGGAGTGAGGTATAAGGTAAAGAGAGGAGAAACTATATATAGTATAGCTAAAAAACACAAAACCAATGCCCAGAATATAATTGATTATCCGTTTAATACTTTTTCTAATGACGAGAAGTTTTCTTTGTTGACTGGGCAAGAGATAATAATTCCAGATGGAATTAAACCAAAGGAGAGGATTATTGATAAGGCTAGATATAGATCAAGAACAGTGGCGGCTATTCCTGGGGTGGTAGGAGAAGGGAATTTTATGTGGCCAACTACAGGTAGAATTAGTCAGAGATATTATTGGTATCATCGTGCGGTTGATATTGCTAATAAAAATAGCCCACCAATTGTGGCGGCCCAAAGCGGAACAGTGATTAGGAGGGGTTGGGGTGGCGGTTATGGAAATTATGTGGTAATTGATCACGGTAATGGTTATAAAACGCTATATGCTCATATGAAAACTGGGACTTTTGCGGTGACTTTGGGGCAGAAAGTTAATCAGGGACAAAAATTGGGAATAATGGGAACCACCGGTAGATCAACTGGTATTCATTTACATTTTGAGATTATTGGACCGAATGGGAAATTGAATCCGTTGACGGTGTTGAAGTGAAGAGTGAGGGGTTGGTGATTATTTGACAAAAATATGGATTGGAGGTAACATAAAGTGTTACTTGTAGTTGAAAAAATGAAGGAAATAAACATAGCTTTGGAGTTGTATAAAAGCCCTAAAAAGGTATTTAGTGTGCACGAGTTAAGTTTGATGTTTGCTGGAATTGATTATAAAAACCTAAAAAGACGATTGAGCTATTTGGTTAAAAGTGGAAAGTTAAAAAGATTAAGAAGAGGGGTTTTGGCCAAAGACGACTACAATATTAGGGAGGTGGTAAATAAAATTTATAAACCATCTTATATTAGCTTAGAAACGGTTTTGGCTAAAAAGGGATTGATTTTTCAGAGTTATGAATCTGTGTTTGCGGTTTCTTATGTTAATAGACAGATAGAAATAGACGGCAGGAAAATTGTTTATAGACGATTGAAAGAATCTGTATTGGTGAATAGTTTGGGGATTAGGACAGATGGTTTTTGGGCAGTGGCTAGTAAAGAGAGGGCCTTTTTGGATACTATTTATGTTTATAAAAATTATCATATTGATAATTTGGCGGTTTTGGATTGGGATAGAGTTTTTGAGATATTGGAGATTTATAAAAACCATTCATTTGTCAGAAGAATTAATAGTTATTATAAACTTTATAAGGAAGAAAATGTTCGATAAAGATAAACACAAAATTATAATGTTGAGGGTTTTAAGGCAAATTTATAAAGACAGTTATTTGGGGAAAAGATTGGGTTTTAAGGGTGGGACGATGGCTTTTCTTTTTTATGGTTTACCAAGAATGTCGGTTGATCTGGATTTTGATTTATTGATGAATAGTCAGGAATATTTGATTTTGGATAAATTAGAAAAGATATTGTTTGAGCTTGGAGAGGTGAAAGAGAAAATTATTAAGAAAAATACATTGTTTTTGTTATTGGATTATGGATTTGAAGAGAGAAAATTAAAAGTAGAAATTAGAAGAAAAAGAACAAAAACCAGATTTATATTGAGAGACTATTTGGGGATTAGTATGTTGGTGATGAATAGAGGAGCGATGGTGGCTAGTAAGTTATTGGCATTGGTGGATAGGAAGAAATTAGCTAATAGAGATATTTTTGATTTGTGGTTTTTTTTGAAAAACGATTGGCAAATTGATGAAGATCTTTTGTGGCAGGAAGCTAAAACCAAGAAAGAGGTTTTGATAAAAAAGGCGATAGTTAAAATAAAAAAGGTTAAAGATAACGAATTGATGTTTGGTTTGGGGGATTTGTTGGACAATAAGACGAAGGATTGGGTGAGAAAGAATTTAAAAAAAGAACTGTTGTTTAATTTGAGGTTATTGATTAGGTAAAAAGCTTGGGGGTGTAAAAGGCAGGTGTTGAAGTTTAAAAAGCTTTTTTGGTTGTCGTAACGATGAGCAATGTTTGTTATTATAAGTATATGAAAAAAGTACTGAGAATTTATGTGCGATCATGTTTGTTGGTTTTGCCAGTTTTCTTTTTGCCGTGGATAGTAAATAGTTTTAATACAGGAAAGTATTATTTTTTGATGATTAGTTCGTTGTTAGCTTTGTTGTTGTGGGTAATTGATTTGTTAGTTAGTAAAAAGAAAGTGATTAAACTTAATAAAAACTTGTGGCTTTTTGGTGGGTTGGTTTTTTGGTTTTTTATATCTTGGTTAAGATTAGGAACAGGAGTAAGAGCTAGGTCTTTCAGTCAGTCTTTTGGTTTAGGTATGTGGTTGGCTTTGTTTAATTGGTTTTTTGTGTGGTTACAAGTGGCTGATAGGAAAGAAATTGCCAAGGATTTGAATTATTTTAATATATCGGCAGTTTTAATGATTTTAAGTTCTTTGGTAGTTTTTGTTTGGCCTGAGTCTAAACTACCTTTTATTTGGCCAAAAGATAATCCATTGATTTCAATTGGAACAACTTGGTCACTGGCTGGTTCCGTTTTATCGGAATTGATTTTTTTGGTTCTATTGTTATTGTGGAACGGTAGAAGTTTGGTAAGGAAATTGAAGAGATCAAATGATCAATCTTATGTGTTTGAGGCAGTCAAAATGGCAGTATTGGCTTTGGGGACATTTTTGGCTATTTATAGGTTGAAAAAATTAGGATTAATAACAATGGATTGGAGAAGTTCGTGGGTGATAATGGTGGAGAGTTTTAAAAATTCACCTTTGTTTGGAGTGGGAATAGGAAATTTTTCTACAGCTTTTAGTATATTTAGGCCGGCTAGTTTTAATTTAACTAAGGTTTGGTTAAATAATTTTATTTTATCTAGGTCGGCTTTGTTGCACTTGTGGACGGAAGTAGGAATTGTGGTTCCAATTGTGTTTTTTGTTTTTTGGGGTTGGTTAATTAAGAAAAAAAGAAAGAATTTTGATTTTTATTTGTTAGTTTTGCTTTCTTTGTTGTTGACAGTTTTACCTTTAAATGTGTTTGTTTTGTGGTTATTTTTTTATATTTTGGGAAGTGGAAGAGTTTGGAAGGGAAATAGTAGTAAGGCTAGTTTATTATTAGGAGAAAGTAGAATTAACATAATGCCATGGTTATTGTCGTTGGTGGTTTTAGTGGTGGGGTTTGGTGGTGTCTATTTAACTTCAAAATGTTTTTTGTCTGAGTTTTATTTGAAAAAGTCTTTGATAGCTATGTCTAAAAATGATGGAAGTGGAAGTTATAACTGGCAAATTAAGGCTATAGCTATGAATCCTAAATTGGCTAGTTTGAGAGCTATATATTCTCAGACTAACATGGGATTAGCTAGGGCTTTATTAACTAAGGAAAAAGATTTAAACCAACAGGATAAAGAGAAATTGTCTATGTTAATGCAACAGGCTGTTAGAGAAGCTAAAACAGCTATTAATTTGGAGTCTAAAAAATCAGATTATTGGTATAATTTGGCTAGGATTTATAGAGAAATGTCGGGGAGTGTTAAGGGCGCGGCAGATTGGGCTTTAGATGCTTACAGTCAGGCAGTTTTGTTAGATCCAATTAATCCTAATTTAAAATTAGATTTGGGTGGTTTGTTGTTTGCTGGGGGAAAGTATGAAGAAGCAGAGAGAGTTTTTGAAGAGGCGGTAGTTAAAAAAAGAGATTTAGCTAATAGTTGGTATAACTGGGCTCATACGGCTAAAAAGTTGAATAAGCTGGAGGAAGCGGTAGGTAGAATGAATCAGGCTTTGGCTTTGGTACCAACAGATTCTGAAGATTATAAAAAGGCGGATAAGGAGTTGGCGGAGTGGAGGAGAGAGTTAGAGACTTTGAGGGTTAAACAGAAAGAACAGACAGAGAAGGCGAAGGTGGAAAAGGAGAAGAAAGAAGAGGTGTTGACGACACCAGCACCTTTGCCTACAATTAGTGAAAATCAGGTAGAGGTGAAAGAAGATGAAATGAAGCCACCGGTGGAAGAAACAGAGGGAGAGTAAATGAAAAATAGACAGTGCTGTGAATGCAATCCCAAACTAGTAGGAATTCACGCTTTCTGTCTATATGTGTTGGATTATATTTGAGAAGTGTGTTAGTGTCAAGTTTTTTTAGTAGAAAAACAAGAAGACTAGCAATATTGTTTAATAATATGACTAGTTGAC
This sequence comes from Candidatus Shapirobacteria bacterium, assembly GCA_003647605.1. Classification (GTDB taxonomy): domain Bacteria; phylum Patescibacteriota; class Microgenomatia; order UBA12405; family UBA12405; genus B61-G2. Next base: position 4,697 of record QMND01000014.1, read on the forward strand.
TGGTCATATTCGTGTGTTTTATGACTAGTGGAACCATGGTTAACTGTGGTAGATAGGTTGGTTTAAAGAAACTACAGGCTCAGTTTAACTTTTCCGTTGGCATATTGATGAAGCAGGGTTGATATTAGGGTTTGATAGGGCATGCCGTTATTGACGGCTTTGCTTTTTAATTTAAGTAAAACTGGTTGACTAATTCTAATATTGATATTTTTGGTTTTTTTAAGATAGTTTTTAGATAGTTTAATTAATTCATCTGTTTCTTTTTCAATGTGCTTGAGACTAACAAACTTATTGTTATTGTAATCCTTGTTTATTTTTTGTTCTTGTGGGTCTAATTTTACTTTTTTCATTTTTTTTGTTTGCTTAAAATGTAATTTTTAGTGGCTTTGTGGTTGGGGATAATAGTTTTTAAGAATATTTTTTCTTTATCTTCTACAAAAGGTACTAAATATGCATAATTATTAATTTCAACGATTAAGATTTTTTGTTTTGGATATTTTTTAGGATTGTGATGTTTTAAAATATCTAATATTTTATGATTAGCAATAGTCACCAGGACATCTTCAAAAGAAACTCCTCTGTTTTGTTGAAGAATTTCATTTTTTTTAGAATTCCATTCAATGGCTTTCACTGTTTATAGTTTATGACAATGTATATGGTATGTCAAGTTTTGAGGCAGTTTATAATTTTGTTGAAAAGTTAGGGATAAATAAGACAAAGAAAAAACATCGTCATTGCGAGGAGCCTGCCATACGGCAGATAAACTCCGTGATGTGGCAACTTGCCTGCAGTGTCTATAGCCACAGCTATTGCAGGCGGGTCCCGTTGGGGGATGTAAAAAGTGGGTTTTTAGTTAACTATCCACCATTTGAATTCGATGTTTTGGGGATAGGGAGTGTTGAGGCCGACGACGAAGGAGTCGGCTGATTTGGAAATAAGTTGTAGTGATTGATTTTTACCTCCTTTGGTAATAGTTAGATAGACTTGAGAAGATGTTTTTAATTGGCTATTTTGAATAGTAATGGTTGTTTGGTTAGCGGGTAAGGTGCTTTGGCCCGATAAAGCATTGGATTGGTTGATATTATCTAAACTAATTTTTTTATCTTGTCGAGGAGAGGCAATAATTAGACCAGTGTCGGAAGTGTTGGTGGCTTGAAGTAGAGGTGAGTCGTCGGTGGCAGGTGATAGAGAGGGAAGATCGAGATGAGGAGATGGTTTTTGGCTGGTGGTGGAGTTTGATTGTTTGGCTTGGGCTACAAGTTTTTCCAGAGACTTTTTTTGAGAGACTAATTGAGTTTTTTGTTGAGGATCACTAACAAGGGGAATAAGCTGTTGATATGTTTGGATGGCTTGGGATAGTAGGCCTGTTTGTTGTTGGATTTTGGCCAGATCATAAAAGTTTTGGGCCTTGGTTGGTTCTAAAACTGTGGTTTTAGATAGATAGCGAAGAGTGTTGGTAGCATCGCCCTTTTTGGCAAATAGGGAGGCTAGATTTTTAGCAATGGAAGCTGACTGTGGGTTGAGTTGGAAGGCTTTACTAAAGTCAGAGATAGCTTGGTTGATAAATTGGGGTTGGGAATCGATAAGAGCTTGATAAATGCTGGCTCGTTGTTGCCAACTTCGATAATCTTGAGGAAAGTTTTTGATGGCTTGGGTGGCTTCTAGAATAGATTGGTTAAGCAAAGAAGCTATTTTTGGTTGAGATGGATGGTCCTGTTGCTGTTGTTGCAGAGCTTGGGAAAAAAATTGTTGAGAAGCGAGGAGGTAGTGTTGAATAGATTTGGGTGTTTGAGTGGGGTTGGGAAAATTTTGACTAGATATAGGTGTGGGGATAGGTGTGGCGAAGTTGTTTTTTTGTTTAAATAAGATAAGTCCACCAAAAGATAGAAGAGTAAGACCAGATATGGACAGGAGAGGTAAAAATTTGTGGTTGGAATTGGTTGTGTTTTTGGTTGGAGTATAGATACCTAAGGATTGGAGTTGTTTGATTTGATCAGGATTTAGTTGAGGCATATTTAAGTATATAAGATTAGTTGATTATCCACCAGTTAATATCTAAAGGATTATTTAGAGGGGTGTCGATGGCGATGGTGAAATGGTCGTCGGCTTTTTCTTTGATGTAAATAACTTGGTTGTTGGTTGAACCTTGAGGAGTGAGATAAACCATAGAGTTGTCGGTCAGATTGTGGTTGAAGATGACTAGTTCAGTTTTGTTGGTGGGTAAGGTGGCGGTGCCAGCGGTGGCGTTGGTTTCTAATTTAGCGGAAGTAGTGGCTAAAGTAGACATAGCAGAATCAGCAATAATAGTAGAGGAGGCGGTGGCGATGTTGATTTTATTGGCAGTTAGTTGACCGCTGATTGAGGCATTGACGGTTTCGATGAGGTTGGCCATTAGAGATGAGGAAAATGAAGCAGTGGTGGCTTGGATGTCTTCGGTGTAAATTTGTTGGCTAGAGAGTTGGCCTTGGATGTCCAGGTTGGCATTGATAGTAATGTTGCCACTGTCGGCAATTAACATGGTGTCACCCAAGAGGTGAATGGTGCCAATGGCTGATGGTTGAATGTAGAGATCAGAATTGGTAGTTTCGATGAGGTTGTCGTGGAGGGCGATTTGACCGGCTGAGAAAGTACCGGTGACAAAAGCTGAGGCTAGTTGGGTTTGGCCCTGAATTTGGAGTTGACCATGAATAATCATGTCGTTGGATAAGCTGAGGTTGCCGTGAATGGTGGCTGAGTCGGAAGCGATTTCGGTGTACCAGTTGTCGGATTGAGCTAGAGTGTCAGATTCGCCTGGCAGGGTGTTGCCAATATTGCTGACGATTTGAGTAAGTTCGGCTCGGAGGGATGATATTTTATTAGACAAGAGGTCTGAGAATGAACCGTGTTGGCCGACAATATTATCAGCATAGAGAGTGGAAATGGTGGCGGTTTGGGCCTGGAGGTCGGTGGTAGTTAGGGTGTTGGCGATGTCTAGATTACCGTTGACAACAATGGTGTCGGTGATGTCAGATAGGGGAGAGATGGTGGTAGTTTTAATATTTTTGGTTTTGGTGTTTTCAGCAACTAGGTTTTTGGTAATAATATTGGTGGCTGACAGGAAGGAGGTTTTGATTTTGGCTGAGGCTAGTTGGGCAAATTGAGATATGCGGGTGACTTGTTGACCTAGTTGGTCGGTTAGAGAATAGGTGGCCGATTCGATTTCGTTTTTGGTGGCGGTGTAGCCTAGAGAGGCGAGAGTGTTTGGGTCGATGTTGTAGTCGATTTGAAGTTGACCAGTGTTGGTCAGATAAACATCTGGGTCATACCAAGAAACATTGACAAAAACCATGATTTTACCAACATAAAAATAATCATTTTCGGTTAGGTTATATTGGGAAATGATATTGGCTTTTGTTTCTGCATCAAGTGATGATATTGGCACTTTGAAGCAAGGCTTGGTTGGATTAGTGCCGTCATCTTCTGGCCAATTAATTGCGGCTAGTGAGGAAACAGCAGGACAAGATTGTTTATTCCAGTGTTCCGTTGATTCCAGAGCTTGGCCAACAGTTGGTCCGGCTTTAGTTGCTTTCATTCCAATGCCGGGGAGAGAGGAAGAGGTGATGGGATCACCGGCTTGAGAAATACCATTTAGGTTGGTGGTAATTGTTGGTACTTGACCCATCATGCTCATTAGAGCATAGGAATCGTCTTCTTCGTTGGTGTGTTTATTGTTGCCGACAAAGGCTCCTGTAGTTGAAACTATTCCGATTAATTTGCCGTGATGTTTGTTAATTGTAGAGTTGTTTTTAATAAAAAGTATCTCTCCCTTTTTAACTATTTCTGAGGTTTTGATATATTCGGCAAAGTCGGCACCCGATGAGTTATAGCGAAGAGTGCCAGTTCCACTACCATCTATACTTCCAAGAGGGGTAGCACTGTATTTTGAAAAAACAATGAAATCGTCATCATTCCCTGGATTGTTTGAGTTGGTTCCAAGAGTTATAGTCATTCCTCTGACAGAATCTGAACTCACATCTTTATAATTTTGTATTTTTACTACTGGAGTATGGGATCCAATGGTGTTATAAACATGAAGTTTCTTAGTCGGATTCGCCGTTCCGATGCCGACGTTACCAGCGTTGAAATATGAAGAGCCACCACTTGTTGCTGCGATAAAATTTCGTGCGTCTCCATCACCAGCAATATACATACCCCATGAGTCTGGTCCAGGGTCGGTAATAAAGCTGGCGTTGGTGTGGGAATAGCCAATGCCGTACATATTACCAAGACTAGCATCGTTAGGATTATAATTGGAACCTATAGTATATATCGGATTAGATTTAGCTGAATTTCCTCCTACACTATTATATGAACCTATTAAATGTCCTTCATTGTGGGCATCTCTTCCATAACCTGTTGCATAAATTGTTCCTTCAACATCTAGCTTTGCATCTGGACTTGCATCCCCGATGCCGACGTTGCCGTCTACTATCAGGTTATCGGTTCCTGGATCAGAGGAGCCACCAACATGAATTCCACCATCAGCTCTAAGGTAGTCAGAAACATATATTTGTCCATTAGCATAAACTTCCCAGCCTCCTGGGTCAGCATTACCACCAAAGTAGGCTTGCCCATCAACGCCGAGATCATCAGCTATTCTTACCCTTGTTCCGCCGGAGGAATAAATATAATCAGTAGGACTATCTCTTAAGTTGATGTTGCTTCTTGCCTCAATGAGGTTCTCAGAGTAAAAGGTGCCGCCGTTATTATAGATACCTGTTCTGAATTCAGTAAGAGTGGTGCTTCCATTGACATAACTCCAAATCTCAGGATAAGAATTATTGAGGGTAATTGTTAAATGATCGCCAGTGTCTTGGGCGTCTTCAATGTCAATACCGTTAGAAAAAGCTAAGGAAGCATAACCATCGTTTCGGTCATAAATACCCCCGTCGTCTGAAAGAATGAGTCCGTGATTTGTTGTATTATCCATGCTGACATAAACATTGCTATCAAATCTTCCTGTGCCGGCAACATCTAGTTTTGCGTCAGGGGAGGCATCACCGATGCCGACGTTGCCCGTGGTGTCTATTATCAGCCTTGGCTGGGCTGCTGTGGCATCATAAATGACAAATTTATCATCTCCACCGCTATAGCTTACTCCAAGATCCCAATTCCTACTATCACTTGCAATTCTCAACCAGTCCCCAGTTGAACTTCCACCTATTTGTAGTGTGCGACCTGGGCTCGTCGTCCC
>QMND01000015.1 GCA_003647605.1 Candidatus Shapirobacteria bacterium
ATAAAAAAGTGAAAGTATTTTTAAGAAGATATGTACTTAAATATATGAGGTTGGTTGGAAAAAGAAGACATTTTTTGTATAATTACTGATTATTGGGATATAATGTCCGGTCGTCTAATGGTAGGACATCAGCCTTTGAAGCTGGTTATCGTGGTTCGAATCCATGCCGGACAACAAATTAGTTTTTGGTTTTTTTTAGATGTGGGGGCAGGGTTGGTTTAGGTGGGAGTCGGAGTTCTTCTTTTTCCATTTTTTCTAAGACTTGGTAGTCAATATGTTTGTATGAGATTATTCCGGCTATCAAAAGAAGAAGAAAAAGACTGCTAATAAGAATTAAAGAGGTGGTGGTAATTTTTTGTTTGTCGTTTTTCATATTCTATTTTTTAGAAACAGTATAAGTAATAGGATAATAAAGAAAAATAGCAGGACATTCTTCTAATAGAGATCTTTGGAATCCTAGATATATTTGTTTTCTTTCTTGAATATCAAAACTTTGTCTACCCTGTTCCAATAGTTTGTCAATTTTAGGATTGTTTAGTTTAGTCAGATTAGTGTTTTGGGTGGAGTGCCAGAATAGGTATTGGTCGGGGTCAACAGGAATAGCTCCTTGAGTTAAAATGACCTCAAAGTTATTGGTATCGATTTGGTTACTGACAGACAGATTAGTTTTTAGATCGAGAATTTTTTGCCATGATTCTTTAATTTTTTCGGCTAATGGTAACAGTTTGGGATCGTTGAGGGTGATGTTGATTTGGTCGATTTTATTTTTTTCAAAAAGTTTTTTAGCTCTTTTGGGGTTGTAGTTATATCTCTTGATGTTTTCGTTGTATGCCCACGAGTTGGGGGAGATTGGTCCAATACATCTGTTTTTTTGTTGGCTTTCTTTAGGGGTGGCATAAGCCAAAGCTTGGCGTAAAGATTTGTTGTCTAATTTTTTAGTATTTAAAAATAAAGCCACATAACTTTGGTTGGTTGAAGTTTTAGGGGTGATGGTAACGTTGGGCCATTGTTCTATATTTTTAGTGGAGGAAACATTTTGAATAGTGTTTACCTCTCCTAATTTAAAAGCATTAATTAAATCAGATTGGTTATCGTAGAAGCTAAATTGGACTTGTTGTTTTTTGTTATTCTTTTTGTAAAGTAAAATTTGTTTGACATAAGTACCTCGATATTTTATTTTTTTGACTTGGTAATGACCAAGCCCGATTAGTTTTTTGGAGTTTTTAAAAAGTGGTTGTTGAAGCAATGACAATAGAGGGCTAAATGGTTTTTGAAGACTAATCTTAATTTGTTTTTTGTTTATTTTTTCGATTTTGGCCCCGCTGATTTGGTAGTTAATGTCTTGAACTTTGAATTTTTGACCATTGTGCCAATAGTGGTTGGTATTTATATCTAAAATAAAATTTTTATTGTCATTTTTAACCGTCCATTTTTCCAAAAGGGGAGAATTTTCAATTTTGTTATTGTGTCCGGTTTGAGTCAATCCGTAACTAATAAGAGAGGTGATTGAATAGGGTAGATTTTTTTTGGTGTAAAGTCCAACTATACCAATTTTTTCTTTTTTAATTTGTTTGGAAGTTATGGTTTTTTTTAATAAAGGTAAAGCGTAGAAAGAAATCGATCCAACTAAAATACCGATGATTAAAAAATAAAAATTTTGTCGGAGAAAAGCAGAGATGAGTTTGGTTTTGAAATATATTTTTTTAAACAAGGGTAGTTTGAATGACGGAAGAAATTAAGAAGAGAATTAAGGTGACTATGGTAATAATAAAAAGCATTTTTTCCCAACCTCTCTTTTGAACTTGGATTGGGGAAATGATGTTAGCTTGTGATGGTGAAACACTATTGTTTTGGAGAAAGATTAAGCTAGTTAAGATAATACTTAAACAAATTTGAACGATGGTTAATATGTTTTTCATGATAATTTTTTCCGTTTTTTGTAAAGAATTCTAATGAATAAATTATAAACTAGATTTAAACTGATTGAACTAACTAGGAAAGCCCAAAAAGAATGAAAAGATAATTGAGGGATGTTGAAACCTTGCCATTGGAAAGCCGAGACATCGATGTTGTTAAGTTGAAAATTGTCGATGAGAAAAACTGACAGATATAGCCCTAAGGTGTTGATAATAATTTTGATTGAACCTAAGGTAATGATGGTAATTGGTAGAAGTAACAATTTGATGATGGGTTTAACAATCGATTTGAAAAGACTAAGGATAAAGCCGACTAGCAATAGAGTTGACAATTGGGAATTGAAATCAAGGTTGTCCCAAATGTAGTTAGTTAACAGAAGGGCGAAACTAAAGAGTAGTGCTTGTTTAAGAATAGTTCTCATTTTTTTCTAATAACTATTATAACGCTTGTTGATAAAATAATCAGAATGATTGTGACTATAAAAGTGATGGGTATGGGGTTTGATTGTTGCAGTTGGAAATTAAAATCTGGTTGTTGGTCGACTTTGACTTTGATATTAATTTGGGATGAATTGGGTAGTAGTTTGCTGAAAAAGTTTTGTGGAGGGGGCTCAATTTCTAAGTGGGAAAAAGGAGGTAGAGCGGGGATGTTTTTTTGCCAATTATTAGATGATAGTTGGATTTGATAAATGGCGGTAGGGTTGGGGTTGTTGATGGTGATTTTGGAAGCGAAAGTTGACAATTGAGGCCTTTGATAATCGGGTTGTAGCCTGTGTTTGGCAAAATCGACTTGAATGCTTTTGTCTTGGGGGTGCTGTTTGTAAGAGCCAGGAGGGGCTGGTTTTTGACTGTGATGGCCGTGAATGACAAAAACCAGATGATTTAAATTATGGTTGATAAAATAGTCGACACCTTGGGTGGTTTTTTCCCAAGTTGGATCGACGCTAACCCAAATTTTTTTCGACTCAGACCAATAGCGAGGCCAAGCATGGAGAACATCGCTGTGGGGGTTGGCGGTTTTGACTTGGTCGTCGTCGGTGTAAGCGTAGCCTTCCACCTCTTGGCTAGGGATGTTTTGGCTTCTGGCTAAAGTGACGAATAAATCGGTAAATTCGGTACAAAGAGCTTGGTTGGGATTGAGTATGGCTTGAAGAGCTCCCTGTCGTTGGATTTGGTCAATATTTTGGCTGTAATTTAATTTGTCGACTACATAGTTATAAATTGATTTAGCCGACTTAAGAGATTGACTAATTTGTTTTATGGTTGAATCTTGGCTAGGCCAAAATGGTTGGGGGGCAGTTAAAGCGTCGGTATTGATGGGAAAATAGCTGTCGAAATTGGGATTAGGTAAATGAGTTTGGGCTTGACCTTGGACAATGATATTAAGTTGTTGTTTGGCTTTTAATTGATATTGGGCTAACCAGTTACCGTCGGCATCAAGGTTGACATTTTGAGGAGGCGGTTCGATTTTATTGATAATGACATCTTGGCTATTAGTGTCGGCAGGAATGGGGATAGTTGAAGTAATCGATTGAGAATTGGGATTGTCTAGAAAGTATTTTAATTTGAAATCAAAAATTTGGCTTTGACCAAAAGCAAGGCTGATTTTTTGTTGTGATTGGGGTGAAAAAGTAAACTGTTGATAATTGGCAGTTTTTTGTTTTTGGCTGTTGACAGAAGAGAAAGCTAATTGTCCAAATTCAAGTGGAACTTTGAGGATAACGGTGTTGTCCTTTTGTTTGGATTGAGGTAAATTTATTTCCCACAATTGGCCATTTTGTTTGGCTAATTTGGGGATATGGTAGTTTAATTGGAAGTTGGTTTGTTTGCCTTTGCCGGCTTGACCGTTATTAAAATTCAAGTGGATTGAAGTGGTCCCCTGTTTTTCTTCGATGTTTTGGAGAATATTGCCCTGTTGGTCGGTGGCGCTGATATTATTTATTTTTTGACCTGAAATTTCGATAATATATTTTTGGGGGTAGATATTGGAAAAATTGTTGGTAATGGTAACTTGATGTTCGACTTGGGCGTGTCCATAATGGTTGATGGTGTAAGTGATGGTTTGTTGAGTTGAAAATTCGGGGTTACTGGCAAAAATGCCGAGAGGATGGAGTAAAAACAGAATAATAATTAGGAGAATCTTTTTCATCGATAGTTTATATTGTAAAGCAAAAAGTATTTTTGATATAATTCAGAAAATGAGCCAGAACAAATGTGAGGGTTGTCCCCGAAATTGTTGTATTAATTTTTCAATTGGTGAAGAGTTTCATCATCCACTTAGGGTTAGAGATGAATTAAAAAAATTTCCTTTTATACATTTGACAGGTCGTAAGTTGGTTTTAGGTTGGGGGGGGAGTTAGATCGGTGGGTGTTTATAATTGTGATAGGTTGCAGGCGGATGGGAGTTGTAGAAACCTTGATACCGAACCAAGACTTTCTTTTTGTGTCGATACAGGGGTTAAGTTTATACCTCATTCTGAATGTTTGTTAAAATGAAATTATGAAGAAAAATTTAGGAATTGTTTTTGGGGCTAAGTCTGCCGAACATGAGGTTTCTGTGGTAACTATGTTTCAAGCATATAAATTGCTAGACAAAAGTAAGTATAATTTGTTTTTGATTTATATTGACAAAAACAACAAGGTGTTTTTGTGTCCGAAATTGAGAGCTACTAGCTATAAAAAGTTCATTAAAAAAACACTAAAGTTAGACATGAGAATTGATTTTGTGAATGGTGGTTTTGTGAAAAGAAATGTTTTCAAAAAATATCAACGGTTGGATGCAGTTTTGTTAACTATGCATGGTAGTTTTGGAGAAGATGGCAAACTTCAAGGAGTGTTTGATTTTTTAAATATTCCATATACAGGAACAGACGTGTTGGGGAGTGTGGTTGGTATGGATAAAGTGTTAATGAAACCGATTTTGAAAGATTTATTTTCGCAGACTTTGAATTATGTTTGGTTCTATGGAAGTGAGTTTAAAAAGAATGAAAATGTTTGGTTGTCAAAAATAAAGAATTCTTTGAAATTTCCTTTATTTGTTAAACCTGCAAATGCCGGATCTAGTGTTGGGATTAGTCGTGTTGATAAACAGAGTAAGTTAAGGTCGGCTATCGATTACGCTTTGAATTTTGATAGAAAAGTGTTAGTAGAAGAGGCTTTGGATGGTGCAGTAGATATTAATTGTGCTGTTATTGGGGGTAGAAAAACAAAAGTTAGTGTTTGCGAGCAACCTTTAAGTGGTTCGACATTTCTATCTTTTGATGAAAAATATTTGAAGGGTAGCAAAAAAGAGGGTATGGCAAGTTTAAGTAGGATAATGCCAGCGCCTATTCCGGCTAAAATATCCGAGTCAATGCAAGATATGGCTAGGAGATTGTTTGATTATTTGGGAGGTTGGGGTATGGTGAGGATTGATTTTTTATATCAACCTAAAACTAAAGTTTTTTATCTTAATGAAATCAATACAATACCGGGTTCGTTATCTTATTATTTGTGGGAAGCTAGTGGTTTAAATGGCAAGAAATTGATAGATAGGATGGTCGATTTGGCTATTGAAAGACACAGAAAGTTGGGTAAATTAAAGCTGTTTTTTAAAAGTAAGATTTTGGATTAAAAATAGTGGTCTGGTAATTGGTTTTCTAAAAGAATGGCAGTTGGGGGTTTTAGGTGTGGTGATAAAATTTGTCCCCAATTTTGGTTACTTTTGATTGTTAATATCTTGTGTTGCGAATTACATAATCCGTCTATCATGGCTTTTTGGTTTGTTTTACCGACTATTATAAAAATGTCAACGATTTTGTCCGCGAATTTTATTATTTGTTTGTTTAAGTTGTATTGTTTGTTTCCGAGTTCAATCATTCCTGGTGTAACTAGAATTTTTTGGTATTTGGAAAAAGTTTTTAGCTTTAAGAGTGCTTTTTTGAATCCTAGAGGGTTTGAGTTATAGGTATCATCGATAATGATTAGTTTTGGATTTTTTGTGTCTATGGTCAATCTGTGTTTGAGTTTGGGAAAAGTTTTAAGACGAAGATTGACTTCTTTGTGGTTGACATGGAACTTGTTGGCAATTTGGTTGATAGTTTGAACTGTGTTGATAAATTCGTGGTTGTTTTTGGGGAAAAATAAATTGTTTTTGTTTTTGATAAATGGAATAATTTCTAATTTAGTTTTTCTAATTTGATTTATGTTTTTAAATCTTTCGAGGTGCATCCAGCCGATAATGGTAACAATTCCAATGTTTGGTTTAACGAATTGGCAAATTTTCCTTATGTCCCCTGGTTGATAAGCTCCGGCTTCTATAATCAGAAATGCGTGTTTTTGTTTGAGGTGAAACAATATGAGTTTGGCAATAGCGATTTCAGTGTTTAAGTTGTCTGGTGTTTTCAAGACAAGATATTTACTAGAAAGAACATGGGTCAGTTTTTCTTTAAAAGTTGTTTTTCCGTAGCTTCCTGTGATTATGATTTTGTGTAATTTGGGGAAAAATAGAAGTTTAGTTTTTGCCAAAAAGATTGTGGTTTTTTTGATTATGAATCTAAAAATATTGAGAAAGTTGTTTGCAACAATAATACTTTTTGTTGTTTTAAAAAAGGGACTTAATAATATAACAATTGGAAATATACTAATGATTTTAAGAGTATATTTTAGTTTACCCTTCTTTTCTGTTAATTGATCAATATCATTTTTTTTGATCCATGATATAAATCTTTGGTTGTCGTATTCTTCTAGTTGAAGTAGATATAAATATTTTTTTAGATTGGCTGTCATTGGATAAAAGTTTTTATTAATTTGGATACTTTTTGAGGCTGTTTCCAAAAGGGAAAGTGGTTGCCATTTTTGATGATTTTGAGACGACTGTGACTGATTAGTTTGTGGATAACGAAAGCTTGTTTGACTGGTAATTCTTTGTCTTTATCTCCCCAAATAATTAAAGTTGGTGTTTTGATTGCTCGAAAGATTTTAGTTAGATTTTCTTTAACTATATTTTTAAACAGGTATAATAAATTACCAGATTGTTTGTAATCTCGGCTGGCGATTAAGTTGAAGGTTTTTTGTTTAAAAAAGCTGGGAACATATTTATATAGTTTGTATAGGGTTTTTTGTTTGACAATGCCAGCGGGAGCGATTAGTATCAATTTTTTTATGTAAGTTGGGTTTTGTGAGGCTATTATAGATGCGATTTTTCCACCAAATGAATGTCCAATAACGATGGGTTGTTTAATTTTTTTATTTTTTCGAAGCCACAAATATATATGGTTAGCATAGTCGAAGGAGTTTTTTAGTTTCTCGTTTATGGGTGTATTGCCGAAGCCTGGTAAATCTATACTGTAAATGTTGTGTTTTCCGTAAAGAAAAGGAATGAGTTGGTTAAATGAATTTTTGTTTTGTTGCCAGCCGTGTAAAAAAACGATGTTTTGTTTGGTAGGGTTGGGAGAAGGAAAATGGTTAAAAGATATACTCATGTATTTATTAGTTTAGCAAAATGTTTTTATTTTGGTAGTTGACTTCGGGTAATATTCGTCTATAGTTGAAGTATGACTCAAACACTTTATAAAAGACAAAAACAAGTTCTAGATTATATTGTAAACCAAATAAATAAGGTGGGTACAGCCCCAACTTTAACTGAAATTGCCGAACATTTTTCTTTATCTTCTTTGGCCACCGTTCACGAGCACTTGAGAGCTTTGGAAAAGAAGGGTTTTATTCGCCGTTACAAAGGGGCGGTGCGAGGTATAGAAGTTTTGGACGAAAGTCGTTTGAATAGGGAGTTTTTTGTAGAATTGCCAATTTTGGGTTTTATAGCTTGTGGTCAACCAATTGAAACTTATACCGATCCTAACGCTACTTTGAAAGTAGCTACTGCCTCGGTAACTGGGAGCGATGATTCCTATGTGTTGCAAGCTAAAGGTGATTCGATGATTGAGGATGGGATTTTGAATGGTGACTATTTGGTGGTTAAAAAGCAACGAGAAGCCAACAATGGCGATATTGTAGTGGCGGTTTTGAAAAATGGTTTTGCCACTTTGAAAAGGTTTTACAGAGAGGCCAATCGAATCAGGTTGCAACCAGCTAATTCGGCCATGTCGCCGATTTATGTTGATGATGTGGAAATAAAGGGGAAATTGGTGTCAGTCATTAGAAAGTTTAATTAAAAATGCTTTATTTAATGGCAGTGCCGATTGGCAATAGCAAAGATGTGTCGTTGAGGGTATTGGAAAAGTTGGAAGAAGTGGAGATTATTTTGTGTGAAGATACCAGAAAAACAGCTAAATTGTTGTCGATTTGGGGGGTAAAAAATAAAGCCAAATTGGTTTCTTTTTACGACCAAGTTGAGGATCAAAAGTTGGGACAGGTGGTGAATTGGTTGAAGGAGGGTAAACAGTTGGCTTTGTTGACTGATGCCGGTAGTCCTTTGATTTCCGATCCGGGTTTGAAATTGGTGAGAAAATGCCAAAAAGAAAATTTGGAACACACTTCTGTGCCAGGGGCTAGCGCGGTTATCAATGCTTTGATTTTGTCAGGTCTATCCCCTACTCCATTTTGTTTTTTGGGTTTTTTGACTAAGAAAAAATCGAAGAGATTAAAATTATTGGAAACATACAAAGATATAAAGATGACCAAAGTGATTTACGAATCGCCTTTTAGATTGTTGAAATTGTTGGAAGATGTTAAAAAAGTTTGGGGTGATGGTAAACAAGTGGTGGTTTGTAGAGAGATGACTAAAAAATTTGAGCAAGTGATTAAAGGCAAATTGGTTGATGTGTTAAGCCAGTTAGAGTCTAAAAAAATTAAGGGTGAAATAGTGGTTTTGATAGCCTAATTTTTTCTGGCCAACTTGTCCAATTTTCTTTTTTCAGCCCAATGAACGGTTTGGCGAGTTGATTCAATCACATCTGGTGAAACAGAAATACTGGTAACTCCCCATTTAACTAATTTTTCTACCAAAGAGGGATAGTTGCTAGGAGCTTGTCCGCAAATAGACGAAGTTATACCTTGTTTATTGGCGGTAGTAATAGCTTTTTTCAACATCCACAAGACGGCTGGGTCTAATTCATTGAAATCTTTGGCGACTTCGGCATTGTCTCGATCCAGTCCTAGAGTCAACATGGTTAAGTCGTTGCTACCAATAGAAATGCCGTCTATACCGGCATCGATAAACTTGTCGAGAAGGATGACATTGGAAGGTATTTCGACCATCATCAACAACTTGAAAGATGGCGATCTGATCAAACCGCTAGCCGAAACCATTTTTTTGACTTCAATCAACTGTTGGACGGTGCGGACAAAAGGAATCATCAGTTGCAGGTTTTTAAGCCTCATTTTATTACGAACTTTTTTGATAGCTTCTAGTTCCATCTGGAAAACATCAGGTGAGCTGATGTAACGGGAAGCGCCTCGGTAGCCAAGCATGGGGTTGGACTCAACTGGTTCGTAAGATTTGCCCCACTTGAGATGCCGATATTCATTACTTTTGAAATCGGTGGCTAGGTAAACGACGGGACGAGGAGCAAAGTTTTTACAGAAAGTAGTTAAATTTTTGGCTAAGGTATTGATA
>QMND01000016.1 GCA_003647605.1 Candidatus Shapirobacteria bacterium
CAACTATCTTCAACAAGTTATTGACATTGCCCAACAACTAGGTCTGAATTCATCTAATTACATTTTCGACCCAACTATGGTTCGAGGTCTAGACTACTACACTGGACCCATCTTTGAAACCTATGTCAAAAAACCTCAAATCGGTTCAGTTACCGGTGGCGGTCGCTACAATAACCTAATTGCTGATTTAGGTGGTCCTCAAATTTCTGCTGTTGGTACTACTCTAGGTCTAGACAGAATCGTTGATACCATTATCGATCAGCAACTGTTAACCAACAAATTAGAACATGGTTCTATCAAAGTCCTAATTGCCAATTTCGGTCTACCAAGTCAACCCCAATGTCTAAATTTAGCTACTATCTTGCGACAAAAAAACATCAATACTCTTGTCTATCCCTATCCCGATAAATTAACCAAACAAATCAAACTAGCCCTATCTAAATCAATCCCCTATTTAGTCATTTTAGGGCCTGATGAAATTAAAAACAATAACTATACCCTCAAAAATCTCAATAATCGCCAACAACAAAGTTTAGACTTGGATCAACTCATTTATCAGTTACAATCACCTAAAAATAGCTAGTTCCTAATTAGCAATTTCTAAGGTATAATTGCCTCTATGAAACAAGGAATACATCCTACCTACTACAATAACTGCCAAGTCACCTGTGCCTGTGGCAACAGCTTCACAACCGGTTCTACTCTTAAAGAAATAAAAGTAGAAATTTGTTCTAAATGCCATCCATTCTTTACTGGGGAACAATCGTTTGCCGATACTAAAGGTAGAATTGAAAAATTCAAAGAAAAAGTAGCTAAAGGCAAGGCTTACAAAAGTAAAAAAGGCAAAAAGACTAAAAAAAGCAAAAAAACCAAAACTAAAAAATTGTGACCACCATTAATCCTAATATAGCCATCCTTGAATTTCGACCTGGAGTTGGAGGTGATGAAGCTTCATTATGGGCTGACGATTTAATGAAAATGTATATCCGTTATGCCAATAAAACCGGTTGGAAAGTTAAACAACTCAATTCAAATATCATCCAAATCAAAGGCTTTGATGCTTTCGACCAATTAAAACATGAAATTGGCACTCATCGAGTCCAACGGATTCCAGCTACTGAAAAACGAGGTCGAATTCACACTTCTACTGCTACTGTAGCCGTTCTACCTCAAGTAAACACTCAAAACATCAAAATAAATCCTTCTGATATAGAAGTCACCGCTTCTAGAGCTGGTGGAGCCGGAGGTCAAAATGTTAACAAAGTTTCCACTGCTGTCCGTCTCACCCACAAACCAACAGGTTTAACCTTTTCTGTCCGCCAAGAAAGATCTCAACAACAAAACCGAGAAATTGCTATGAAACTTTTAGCTTCTAAACTGTGGCAAATAGAACAAGACGAAAAACAAGGCAAAATTTCAACAGCTAGATCGGCTATTGGCCAAGCTAAACGAGCTGAAAAAATCCGAACTTACAACTATGCCCGTAATCAAGTCAAAGATCATCGAATTAATAAATCCTTTAACTTAGACAAAATCCTCAACGGCGATCTCACCAACCTTCTCCTTCAACTAACTGAACTAGACTAACTTTTATTCCTTTCTCTTTTCCAACTTAACCACCATCATCTTTTCTTTCCCGTCTCTCCACACCTTCACCTTAACTTTATCCCCTATCTTCTTTTTATTTACTATCCTAACCAAACTACCTCTCTTGTCACTATTCAACCTATTACCATCAATCTCAATAATAATATCACCATCCTCAATTCCTGCCTTATCAGCTGGACTATCTTCTAACACCTCCTGAACATAAGCCCCTTGAGGTACCTCATTCAACAAAGCTGATTTTTTGGAAATCATTCTATAAGCCACCCCTAAATATGGCCTATCAAACTCACCTGTTTCTTTAAAATTATCAATTGACTCTTTAACCAAATTAATTGGCAAAGCAAAACCAATATTCTCAGCCACTCTAGACACGGCCACATTAACCCCAATCACTCTACCACTAGAATCCAACAACGGTCCACCCGAATTGCCAGGATTAATGGCCGCATCCGTCTGAATTACATTATCCAATTTTTCAGAACCCTCAAAACCAGAACCAGCCACAATCCCTCTACCCAAACCTGACACCACCCCTGTCGTTACTGTCGATCTAAACTCACCCAAAGCTGTCCCAATGGCAATCACTGTCTGCCCTACCTTCAATTTATCCGAATCCCCCATCTTTATAGCTTTTAATCCACTCTTATCCACCTTCAAAATAGCTAAATCAGTCACTGGGTCTCTGTAAATATTTTTAACTTCAAGAACTTCCTCGTCGTTAGTTATTATCTTATATTTTGCCTCAGTATCAGCCACCACATGCTTATTAGTTACAATCAAACCATCACTGCTAATTACAAAACCACTACCAATATCCTGCTCTGTTTTCTCCGTCTTTTTCTCACTTTTATCTCTTGGTGATAAACCAAAAAAATCTCCCCAAAAATCCATACCTCCAAACAAATTGTCCCTCAATACTCTAGTTTTACTAATTGAAACTGTCACTACACTAGAACCCACCTTGTCAACCACATTCGTCACTACCGACTCTTCGTTAAGCACCTGCCTATCTATCACTGTCAATGGTCCACCATCTCTTGTTTTTACTCCCCACTTCTTAAACATCCAAGCCCCAATAACCATCGAAAGCATCATTAAAAAACCAACCAACACTCCACCCCAAAAAGATGCATTTATTAATTTTTTCTTATTAGCCATATTAATTTTTTATACCTTTTTTTAAAAAAATTCAAGACCAATTATTTACCCAACTCTTGATAAACTTTTTCATAAGCTGGATCGTCTTTCTCATAATTCCACTTAACTTCCACATCGGCCGAAACCCCCTCCCCGTGTATGTTTTTACCACCAGGCAACAACCATTTAGCAATAGTTATATGTAAACCACTTCCATCCTTAAATTCCTCTGGTCTTTGCACCGTCCCCTTACCAAAACTTTGCTCACCCACCAGTTTAGCTCTACCCCTTTCTTTCAAACAACCCGCCAAAATCTCTGTTGCCGAAGCACTCCCACCATTAATCAAAACCACCAACTTGTCTTTCAACAATCTCCCTTTTGACCTATCCACATTATAAACTTCCACTTCACCATTACTCGACTCTTGTTTAGTCACCACCCCGTCTTCCAAAAAATCAGAAGCTACCATTACACTAGCATCCAAAAAACCACCTGGATTATTTCTCAAATCCAAAACTATTCCATCCCTATTTTTTTTAGCCAATATTTCTTTAACCACCTCATCCCATTCTTGATACAACCTATCGCTAAACTTAGATAAGCTCAACCAAGCTATTTCTTTATTACCTCTCTTTTTCCACTCTAATTCCACACTAGGTACCACAATATTACCTCTCTTTAAAACCACATCAAAAGCTTCGTTTTTACCTTTTCTCAAAATTTTCAAAGTCACCTCACTTCCAATCTCACCTCTAATCAAATTAACCGCCTCACTCAAACTAATTCCACTAGTATCTTTATCAATCCCTTTATTTTTATCTACGATTTTCAAAATCAAATCCCCAGCCTTCAAACCAGCTTTATCGGCTGGAGTTTTACTCAAAGGAGCTATAACTGCCAAAGTCTTATCTTTGTAACCCAAAGCAATTCCCACCCCCCCAAATTCTCCAGCTAAATCCTCCCTACTAGCCTTATTGTCACTAGGTGGCAAAAAGACAGTATAAGGATCATCTAAAGAATCCACCAAACCAGCCACCATTCCATACTTCATCTTGTCATCAACAATCTTATCTTTATTTAAATAATCTTTTTTTAACAAAGACCTAACCTGCCAAGCCAAAGACAAATCCAATGGATCACCTCTTTTATCCATCACACTTCGCTGACCCCACCTAAAAGCCGAAACCGAAAACAAAGCTAGAACAAAAACATATACGGCAATATTTCTTATTTTTTTCATCACAACTATTTATTCTACTACAAACAAAAGCCTTTTTTTGTCCGAATTAAATAATACTCGATGTCTTTTGTTTTTATCCAAAAACTTATATAAGTCACTTAAAATATGCTTATTCACCACAAATATAGGAATCTCCGATTCTATTTGCCTATCTTTTTCCTTCCCATTCAACCAAACAATTGCTTTAGCCCCCAATACTTCTGCTTTAGTCACCAAAGCTTGATCTAAATCATCAACCAAAATCACTTCCCCTTCAACCATACCCACTAAATCTCTAGTTTTCTTTAATACATTTAAAGATAAATTTCCCCAACCCTTACCTCCAACCAATACCTCTACTTCTAATTCTATAGCTTCAAATTCCAATTT
Organism: Candidatus Shapirobacteria bacterium; assembly: GCA_003647605.1. Lineage (GTDB taxonomy): Bacteria > Patescibacteriota > Microgenomatia > UBA12405 > UBA12405 > B61-G2. The sequence goes on from QMND01000016.1 coordinate 4,356, forward strand.
AATTTTCCCTTTTTCTGCTTTTATAACCTTAGCCTTAACTGGAGATAAAATTTCTATTCTATCTTTATTTTTTACTTTAAATTTTAAATTAGCCATTTCGTCTACCTCTAATAATTTGCCACTCAAAGGAAATTGCAAGTATTTTTTCTTTAACCAACCTTTCTTCATCAATAAATCACCTGCTTCTACTGTCTTAGATAAATAACTATTCAAGGCTGATTTTACCTCTTCTACTGACCAATCACCTACCCAATCCACCGCCAAACACTCTTTTATTTTCTCTTTTCTAGCTCTCAATAAAACCGTATTTCTATCAACTAACTCCCCTTTTTTGACCATAAACTCATAGTTGTTATCAGAAAAATCTACTCTCCACTCAGCCAATACCTTATCCAACTTATTTTTTTTCGACATCAACTAATTGTAGCAAGACTCGGACATTCAATCCAATTTAACCACAAAAGGCAACAAAGCCAAATGTCTAGCTCTCTTAATAGCTTCGGTTAAAAGTTTCTGATGCTTAGCACAAACACCAGTTATACTTCTAGGTAAAATCCTTCCTCTGGGTGACAAATACTCCTTCAAAGACTCATAGTCTTCCCACTTAATAGTGGTTACCTTAGTCTTACAAAAAGGACAAACATTAGATCTAGCCCTTTTTCTTAAATTCTTCTTTCTTCTTTTCATTTTTTATTAAAATTAAAAAGGTATTTCTTCCCCCTCTTCTTCTTTAATTTCAACTTTATCTTCTTTTTTGGATTTTTCCTTTTTTTCTGCTTTCTTAGCATCTATTTCCTCAACCACATCACCCAAATCGTCAGGAATAATAATATCCTCAACCTGACCAGAAGTTACCTCGGTTGCCTCTGCTGTACCAACCCCAGCGTCCACCCCATCAGTGTAAACCTCCGCTCTTTTAGTAGAGCTCAACAAAATCATATCATCAATAACAATCTCAGCAATTTGCTTTTTCTGCCCATCTTGAGTTGTCCATTCTCTGTATTGCAACCTACCAGCCACATAAACCCTAGTCCCTTTCTTCAATAATTGTGAACAAAGTTCGGCTAATTTATTCCAAGCTACTATCCGATGAAATTGGGCATCCTCTCTTTTATCTCCCTGTTTGGTTGTCCAACTTCTATTAGTAGCCATTCCAAAAGAAATCACCGCCATACCTCCCGGCGTATATCTTAACTCAGGATCCCTGGTTAAATTACCAATTAAAGTTACACGATTTAGACATCTACTAGGCATTCTATTCTCCTTAAATTTTTAAAATTAAATAACGCATAATTCTTTTTTGTCTATTTAAAAATACATTAAATCCGTCCATTTTCGCTTCCTCGCCTGTCTTAAATTTCATCTCCCATAATTCCAATTTATCAAATTTCCTAATTTTGTAAACCAAATTCTTAACTCCCAAACTAACCGGCTGATCAAACACAAAAGCAAACTCCTTTCCGGCATCTTCTATGGCATCAAAAATTGCATCTCTATCAGCATCCTTCAAACTGGGACTAAGTTCAAAAATTAAGCGATAAGACCATTTTCCTTTATCTTTTGACATAAAAACTCATTCCAAATTATCAACTCTTTTATTTAACTTTTTTCTTTAATTTAATAAATTATTCAACTAACTTTATTATTTTACCAAATCAAAATCAAATTACCACTACTAAGTTATTCCCCTTTCTTACCAAACTCACCCGTAGCACTCATTTCCTCCATCGATGGTTTCCTTTTACCTCTCTTAAAAGCCCCACCCCTTTGTTTCTTTTTCTTATGTGAAGGTGTTCCCGCCTCTTCAACCGCCATTCTCCTTCTCTCTTCTTCTTGTTTCTTTCTTTGCTTCTCGGCTTCCAACCTTCTTTTTTCTTCTTCCTCCTCCTGTCTTTTCTTCTTTTTTCTTAATTCTTCCATCTCAGCCGACACATTTCTACCTTTCTCTCTCATAGCCATTGACTGCCTTAGTTCTTTCATTTCCTGCTTTTTTTTCATTTCTTCGGCCATTCTAGCTTCATTCATTTCAGCAGGATTCATGGCCTTAGCTCCACCCAACCACTCATCTGCCCAATTACTTTTTTTATTACCCCCAGCACCACCTGCTTCTTTCCCTGTTTTAACCCCTATCACTCCAAAAGCTTCTTGTTTCAATTGTTCTCCCAATTCCGTCCCTATACTCTTTAAACCCACCAATACCTGTTTAGGAATTGTTTTAGCCATACTTTTATTCTACAGTTTTCTTCGCCCACTTAAAGCTCTGCTTAAAGTTGCCTCATCAGCATAACCCAAATCTGCCCCCATCGGCAAACCAGATCCTATTCGACTTATGCTCACTAAGTCTCTCAAGGCACCGCTTCTATCTATCCTATTCTTTATATATAAAGCCGTCGCCTCCCCCTCCATAGTCAAACTAGTAGCCAAAACTAATTCAATCTTATCTTTGTTTTCCTCCACTAATAACTTCAGTCTGTCTATCAGCTCAACTATTTTAATGTCATCTGGTCCTATATGCTCCAAAGGATTAATCACTCCCCCTAAGACATGATAAAGACCATTATAAGAACCAACCTTTTCTATAGCTAATACATCCATGGTACTTTCTACTACTAAAATCTGTCTTTCGTTTCTCTTTTCGTCTTGACACAAACTGCACATATCTTCATCACTTACACTAAAACACTGACGACAAATTTTAGTTTCTTTTTTAATCGCCACCAACGACCTAGCCAACTCTTCTACAAAAGAATCAGGAGTGTTTAATAAATAAAAAGCCAAACGAATTGCACTCTTAGGACCTATACCCGGCAACCTCCCCAACGCCGACACAACATCTCTAACACTCTTAACCAATAAGCTCATAAAATACTAATTCAAAATAAATTACCCAAACCACCCATTTCCTGCATTTTTTTAGCAACTTGTTTTTGCGACTTTTTCATAGCCTTGTTAATCACTTCTATCACTGCTTTGTTTTCTACTCCATTTATAGACAAAAATTTAATTCTCTGATCCCCACTTATTTTAACCACCACTCCATCTTCCTCTACCTCTACTATTTCTTTTTCTACTGCTTTTTTTAACTTTAATGCTTGAGCCATCATCTTTGCTTTATTAAACATGTTTTTACTTTAAATAATTTATAACTACTCTCTGAATAGTATATCATCAACTCAACCAAAAATATCCTTAGCCACATCATACATATCTTTTTTAGTCTCCACCATCTTATCTCTTTTATTGTCTGACAATACACATACCAAAGATAAATTACAACCCAAAATCTCGTCCAGCCCTTTTTCTACTATGGTTTTATTTCGCTGTTCTTCCAACCTTTCCTTATGAAAAGAATAAAAAACTTCCACAACCAATTTATCTCCATCTACTAACTTTGGTCTCGAAGCTCTTAAAAAAGCCTCAACTGAATGATTAAATGGTTTAACAGCTCTCAATACCTCAGTCCATTTTTTTTCTACTTCTTCTAAGCTAACTTTTCCTTGCCTTGGCACTCTTTTTTTTACCTCTTTCTTTTCTAATTTAACTACCTCACCACCTTGCTTTCTGGCCACATCTCCTAAATAATCAACCACTGCCAATTGCAAAGGTAATTGAGACAGATTACTTTCTTTCTCCAAATTACCCGCTTCTATTAACAACCTCAACCATCGGCTTAAACCACTAAACACTCCACTCTTACCAACATCTAGTAATTTTTTTTGAAAATAATCAATCAACCCCCATCTATATGTCCTCAAATCCACTCCTGTTTGGGCCATTTTTTCCAAACTATTCAAAATCTTAGATTTATTTAATTCTTCTAAATCTTTAGCTAATTCATCAAAATCATAACCACCTCTCTTTCTTTCTAAAAAACTTTTTGCCTTTTCACCTTTAATTTGCTTACCAAATTCCAAAAACAACTCCATTAACATTTTTTGAGCATTTCTAAAACTTCCTTCACTTGCTAAAACAATCTCCTTTAAAACTTGTTTAGACACCTTTAGTTTTTCTGCTTTTATTACTCTATTTAAAGATGATAATATCTCATCCCCATCTCCTTTTCTAAAATCTATCCTAAATAACCTTGATAAAACCGTCTCCGGTAATTTTTGAGGATCAGTAGTGCACAAAACAAAAACTACCTGTTCTGGTGGCTCTTCCAATAGCTTCAACAAGGCATTAAAAGCATCCCTAGTTAACATATGCACTTCGTCTATAATAAAAACCTTTTTCTTTAATTTAGCCGGACTCAAATACGCTTGATCTTTCAACCATCTAACATCATCAATTCCTCTGTTAGAAGCCCCATCTATCTCAATTAAATCTATAGATTTCTTTTCGGTCAAAGACACGCAATTATCACACTTCAAACAACACAAACCGTTCTTCTTTTTCAAACAATTTATATTTTTAGCTAAAATCCTAGCAGCTGAAGTCTTACCTGACCCCTTAGGTCCACAAAACAAAAAAGATTGAGGCATATCACCAGATAACAAAATCTTCTTTAAACTATTAGCCACATCCTTCAAATCCAACTCATCAATTCTTTGTGGTCTATATTTTAAGTGAAAAACTTTCATTCAATCCATTTAAACAAATCAAAGACTATTCAACAACCATATCTTTACTATCTCTCTATATCAACTCACTTTAATAAATTTTTCAAAGCATGCCTCAACCACTCTTCTACTATCTTCCACTTCTCTCCTCCTCGACTTTTCATCTCTCTCTTCCACTCATCCACACATAAAACAATATCACCCAATCTAGTCCAACCATCTTCGTCTACCTCTTCTTTAGTCAAAGGAAAAGCCAATACTTCCGGAATATATTCCATTTTTCTATAATCCATATTTAACTGCCGAGCCTCATCCTCTCCCAACATCACCAAACTTAATTCCACTCTAGTTAAATCAGCTTCCTTTAAAATCTTGATCGCCAACTCTTTCACTTTTTTCAAATCCACTCCCTGACTACTCTTATCAAACAACAACACTCTATTTTTCATTGTCAAACCAACAATTCTCTAACAATAGACGAAACAACCTCACCTCCCACCTTTCCTTTCAACTCTTTCATAGCCAAAGACATTATCTTTCCACATACGATACCG
>QMND01000017.1 GCA_003647605.1 Candidatus Shapirobacteria bacterium
ACCATATTTGTTTTAGTTTTTTTCATTCATATGATTTATCCCTATTTTGCTATCAAATCTAATTACGCTTCTTTGGAAAAATATAAAGGCCTATCTACTGGTTGGGATTTTATCAAACAAAAATACCCTGATAACTACAGAGCTATTCAATGGTTAAACGACAATATTGACGGTCAACCTGTTATGGTTGAGGCGGTGGGGGATAGCTACACCGATTTTAATCAAGTTTCCGTAGCTACCGGCTTACCCACTGTCGAGGGTTGGATAGTCCATGAGTGGCTATGGCGAGGCGGTTATGATAAGCCCTCGTCTCGCAAAGAAGATGTTAAGTCCATTTATCAAAGCCAAGACCTTCGACAATTAAAACAATTACTTCAAAAATATTCAGTTAAATATATTTTTGTTGGAGATAAAGAGTATGAAGCATATCCGGACCTAGACACAAAAAGATTTGAACAAGTTGGGGCTAGACTAGTTGCTTCTTTTGGTAATACGGATATATTCAGAGTAGACTTTTAAGCATGTCAATTTTAGCTAATCTCAATTCTCAACAGAAGCAAGCGGTTACCCATCCACTCTCCCCTCTTTTACTTTTAGCTGGGGCTGGTTCTGGTAAAACTAGAGTTTTGACTCACCGAGCTGCTTGGTTCATTCAACAAAACTTGGCCCAACAATCAGAGATACTTCTTTTAACTTTTACTAACAAAGCCGCCAATCAAATGAAAGACAGGATGTCTAAGTTATTGTCTGTTAGCGACAAGCTTGGTCTGTTTGCTGGCACATTTCACTCTTTTTGTTGCAAGATATTGCGACAAGATGGCCACCATCTCGACATCTCTCCCCATTTTTCTATTTACGATACCTCTGATCAGGAAAATTTAATTAAAAAGATTCTTAAGGATAAAGGCCTGGATACTAAAGAATTTAAACCAAAAAGTATTCTTTATTTTATAGAATCAGCTAAAAATAATTACCAAACCCCAGACGAGTCTACCGAATTGGCTACTGGTTTCTGGCATGATAAAGCCAGTCAAATTTATGAGATATATCAGCGCAAATTAATTGAATTTCAAGCTCTTGATTTTAACGATCTTCTTTTTAGGGCGGTTGACCTTTTGATAAATTTTCCTGAAGTTTTAGAAAAATATCAGCAACAATACAAATTTATTTTGGTTGACGAATACCAGGATACCAATCAAATACAGTATCGCTTGACTAAACTTTTGGCTGGTAAATATCAACAAATAACTGCTGTTGGTGATGCTTCTCAGTCTATTTATGGTTGGCGTGGAGCCGATTATCATAACTTGGTTAATTTCACCAAAGATTTTAAACAGGCTAAAGTCATCAATCTAGAAGAAAATTATCGTTCTACCAAAAGCATTCTTTTGGCTGCCAATTCAGTTATTAGCCAGAACACTTCTCATCCGGTTTTAAAACTTTTTACTAACAAAAAGTCAGATAATCCTATTAAGTTTTTTATTGCTGATTCTGAAACAGAAGAAGCCAATTTTATAGCTGACAAAATCCGTTTTATCCGCGACAACATTCATTTGCAACTCAGAGATATTGCCGTCTTGTACAGAATGAATGCTCAATCCAGAGTTTTGGAAGAAGCCTTTTTAAGATACAACATTCCTTATGTTTTATTGGGTGGAACCCGTTTTTATGATCGTAAAGAGATAAAAGATATTTTGAGCTTGCTCCGTTTTTTCAATGAACCCAAAGATCAAATATCAGAAGATCGCTTAATTAAAGCCATTGGTAAAAGGCGCAAAAGCAAATTGGATAATTTCTTATCTTCATTCAATGCCGACAATCTGTCATCTATTCAGATCCTCGAATCTCTAGTTGTTAATTCTGGTTATCTAGAAAAATTGAACCCACAAAACGAAGAGGATAGGAAAAGAATCGAAAACATCAAAGAATTAAAATCAGTTGCTACTGATTTTCCTAATCTAAACGATTTTTTGGAAAATATTGCCTTGGTTCAACAAGAGTATTCTTTACAAGAAAAAAACAAAAAGAAAGAGAAAAGAGATGGGGTTAGGTTGATGACTTTGCATGCTTCCAAAGGTTTGGAGTTTGAAACTGTTTTTTTAGTGGGTATGGAGGAGGGGATTTTGCCCCATTCTAGATCATTATTAGACCAAGCTGGTATTGAGGAAGAAAGAAGGCTTTGTTATGTGGGAATTACTAGAGCTAAAGAACACTTGTTTATTAGTTATGCCAGTCGTCGTCTTTATTTTGGTAAAAGTAGTTTGAACGAACCAAGTCGTTTCTTGGCTGATATTCCAGATAAACTTCTAGAAGAAGATTCGCCCACCGAAATTACCCGAGATTACACTAAGCCTCGCCATCACTCCGACGACCTCATCTACGAACCCTATTTTTAAAGATTTTAAACATGTTATTTTTTAATTTGTATTTATGATTGATTTAAAAAAGTTACAAAAACAGGTTTATCAAAATAAAGTCAACAAACACTTCAATACTTCTAATATTCACATGGAGTTTTGTTTAACCCATGAAGAATTGTCTGAAGCTTACAGGGCTTATCGCAAAAAACTACCAGATTTAGGAGAAGAATTAGCCGATGTTGTTATATATTTACTTGGTTTAGCTGAGATTTTGGGTATCGATTTAGAACAGGAAATCACTCAAAAAATGAAGAAAAATAAAAACAGAAAATATAAAAAAATCGATGGTGTTTTGCAGAGAATTGATAAAGGTTAAAAAGGCAGATTAAATCAAAGTTTTCTCTAGTCTACCAACAAATCTCATATTTTGTCATCGTGAAGAGTTGCCTAGGCAACGACGCGACGATCCCGTGGGAAGTGTAAAGGACAGAATGGTTAAATTGGTTAATAAAAAAGGCGGATTAGACTCCGACGGGATTATCACGGATTTTTTTCAAAATCCCCATAATGACAGATTGTTAAATTTTGTTGATAAGTTAGGAAAAAAGTAAAAGCAAGCAAAGACTTAGTCATTGCGGGGAACGAAGTGACGTGGCAACCTGCCTGCCCGCAGTGTCTATAGCCACGGCTATTGCAGACGGGTCCCGTTGGAATTATAAAACTACCTTTTATTTATCAATTTATCCAACACATTCCATCTTTTCTTTTTTTGTTTTTTATTATATGATTTAATTATGGATTTATTAAACCAAAACCCCCAACCAACTTTATCGCCGACACCAAATCAAACACCACCTAACAAAACTACAACTTTTTTGTTTGGCGGGCTTGTTCTGTTACTTTTATCTTTTATCATCTATCAACAATATCAAATTAAATCATTATCGTCTAGACAATCATCTGTTTCTACTACAACCGATACCACACCAACCATTGCATCTGTCTTGCCCACAACCGCGCCTCTGTTGCCAACTCCTACTCCAGACACCAGAATTCTTCTTACTCCTGACAATATTCAACAATACAACCAACCCTATGACCAGGCTTGTGATGTTCAATTTAACTATGACCCGCCTACTACCACTGTTACTTATGTCGATTCAGACAAGGGTTTGTCCATAGAGATACCCAATAATCCTAATTGGGGCAATGATCAGTATAGAATAAATGCTTATGACGAAAATTTAGCCACCCAAAAAGATGTCATAGTCCAATTTGGACCGATTGGGCCGTTTGAGGGTTGTACTTGGACAAGGTTGGATACAATTCTGTTTGAACCTGCTAAGACAATTAAACAAACAGAGGTATCATTGCGTTCAGATCTTGGTCCGAATACTACCAGTAGTTCAAGTTTAAGACAGATTACACTTACCAATGGCTTAACTGCCTTTGAATATATTGATGAAGGAATTGGCAGGATATACACTATAGAAGTTGTTGGTAAAAAATATAACTACAGAATCAGTTTGTGGCCAAAAACAGACGATACCTCAAAAGAATTTGCCTTAGTTGAAAGTATTGCTAATACTATCAAGTTGATTGACTAAAAATCAAAATTTAGTTGTAAAAAATTCCTTTATCATTGATAATCAGTTATGATTATCCGCCAACTTCAACACAGCGAAAAACAACAATACGATTCTCTAATTACTCACCCAATTCAAACTTGGGCTTGGGGTGATTTTCTAATTTCTCAAGGACATAAAGTTTACAGGTTAGGAATATTCGAGTCCGACAAAATAATTTCTGCTTTTTGTCTTAACTTTCACTCTATTCCCAAAACCAATTTGTCTATCGGAGTTTTCCAGCGAGGTCCAGCTCTGACTCAACAAATTATCAACAGTATAGAAAAAATAGCTAAACAAGAAAAAGCCATTTTTATCAAAATTGAACCAGATGTAATTCAAAAAACCTTTGATTCAAAAGGACAAACAGTAGAATCTTTTTCTGTTAAAACTAACTTTCCTAATTTAAAAATTTCTCCCAAAGTCGCCTTTTTTCCTTTTACCTACATTGTTGACCTGACTAAAACAGAGGAAGAATTGCTAGCTTCCATGCATTCTAAGACTCGCTACAACATTAAGGTTGCTAACCGCCATGCGGTAGAAATTGTTGAAGACAATAGTCAGACTGCCTTTGAAACCTATCTAGATTTAATTTTTGAAACTACCAAAAGGCAAGGTTTTTATTTACACAGTCGTCAATACCACTGGGATTTATGGAAGATCATTAAGCCTACTGGTATGATTCATCTACTTTTGGCCAAGTATCAGGGGCAAGTATTGGCTGCTCATATGTTCTTTTCTCTCAAAGATAGGTTTTTTTATCCTTATGGAGCCTCATCAGACCGGCATCGTCAAGTCATGGCCAGTACTCTCCTAATGTGGGAAGCTGTTAAATTGGGTAAAAAGTCAAATTGCAAGTCTTTCGATATGTGGGGTAGTTTAGGTCCCAATGCTCAGGTGGGTGAAAATGGTTATGGTTTTCACCGTTTTAAAAAAGGTTTTGGTGGGCAATTAGTTCAGTTTGTGGGAACTTACGATTTAATAATTAATCCTGCTTTATATAAACTCTACAATATAGTTGATAAATATAGATGGAAAATACTCAAACTCAAGACCAAACTACCTTTTGTTTAAATTCATGTTATACTACCCCTAGACTATTATTCGGTTTGAGGAAGTGCCACTTACCTCATATTACTTTTTAACTGATAAATAGTTGTAAACATGGCATTAAGCAAAGACGAAAAAAAAGATATTATCGAAAAATTCGCTCAAGTTAAAGGTGACACTGGCTCTCCCGAGATTCAAGTCGCTCTACTTTCAGCAGAAATAGCTAAACTTCAATCTCACTTATCTGAAAACAAACACGATTATCCTGGCAAAAAAGGACTTTTGACTAAAATTGCCAAAAGGCGTCGTTTGCTTAGATATCTTAGTCAACACGAACTAGATAGATACAAAGAGCTCATCAAGAAACTTGGCTTGAAAAAATAATTTTTGAAACAATCAAAACTTTTTGCTCTCCCCAATGGGTCTTTTAATGCGTATAATCTTAATTAGTTTAATAAAAATATAAATTTAAAAAAATGAAAATAACAAAAAAACAAATCAGTATAGACGGAAAAATTATCACTTTAGAAACAGGTAAATTAGCTCCTCAGGCCAATGCCTCAGTTGTAGCTACCATGGGCAAAACTGTAGTTTTAGCCACTGTAGTTATGGGTTCCATTAATCAAGACAAAGACTATTTCCCTCTATCGGTTCAGGTGGTTAATAAACTTTATTCCGGCGGTTTAATTAAAGGTAGTCGTTGGATTAAAAGAGATATGTATGGTTCTGACCAAGATACCTTAATTGCTAGAATTATCGATCGTAGCATTCGCCCCCTTTTTCCTAAAGGTTTCCGTCATGATGTTCAGGTGGTTGTTACTTTGTTAAGCAACGACAAACAAACCGATTTTGTCATTCCCGCCTTTTTAGCCGTTTCCTCGGCTTTGACAATTTCTGATATTCCCTTTAATTCTCCTGTTTCGGCTATTCGTATCTTCAAACAAGATGGTCAGTTAGCTTCTCTACCAACTGTTTCCCAATTAGAAGAATCAGATTTAGATTTAACAGTTTGTACCTCCTCAGCTGGAGTTAACATGATTGAGGCAGGTGCCAAAATGGTTGATAACCAAACTATGCTAGAGGCTATTAAGTTAGCCAAACAACTAGGCGATCAAACTAATCAGCAAATAATCGACTTTGCCAAAGATATATCCAAAACAAAAATAGATTTTACCCCTGTTCTGCCATCTCAGGATTTAATTAAAACTGTCACTGCTAAATATATGCCCATGATTGACGCCTTTTTACAGGCAGGTGGAGATATTAACTCTTTTTCAGCCAAACAACACATATTTGATCAAGCCGTAGAGGATTATCAATCAGATATCGAATCGGGCCAAGTCAAGAAATCTTTACTAATTGAAGCCATTGAGTCGGTTATCAAGAAAAAATTACGAGCCAACACTTTAGATGGTCATCGTTTTGATTCCAGGGCTGTAGATGAGGTTAGGCCTCTTAATATCGAGGCTTCTGTTTTGCCTTGTACTCATGGTTCGGCCCTTTTCCAAAGAGGTTTAACTCAAGCCTTAACTGTTACTACTCTCAGTCCTTTGGCGGATCGACTTTATATGCGAGATTCTGGCGGTGAGGATACTCAAAGATATATGCATTATTATTCAGCTATGCCTTTTTCTACCGGTCAAACAGGTAGAATTGGTAGACCGGGTCGCCGAGAAATTGGTCATGGTGCTTTAGCCGAGAAAGCTTTAATGCCTGTCATTCCTTCTGAGGAAGAATTTCCTTACACCTTAGTTTTGACTTCAGAAGTTTTATCTCAAAACGGTTCTTCTTCCATGGCATCCACCTGTGGTTCAACTATGTCTCTAATGGATGCTGGTGTTCCTATTAAAGATTTAGTTGGCGGTATTTCAGTTGGTATGATTTCTGATGGAGATAATAAATTTGTCCTTCTAACCGATATTGCTGGAATTGAAGACCATTATGGTGATATGGATTTCAAAATTACTGGAACTAAGACGGGTGTGACCGCTATTCAGCTAGATATCAAAAGACATGGTTTGACTATGGAAATGATTGAACAAACTTTTGTAGCTAGCACCAAAGCTAGATTGCAAATTTTAGCTCAAATGGAACAAGTTTTGTCAGCTCCCCGTCCCCATTTGTCTGAATATGCTCCTAAGGTAGCTATGGTCAAATTGCCAGAAGACAAAATCGGTGATGTTATTGGTTCGGCTGGTAAAACTATCAAAGCCCTAATGAAAAAATATAATGTTCAAGTTGATATAGACGATGGTGGTATTGCTTCCATTTCTTCGGACTCAGAAGAAAAAACTAAAGCCTGTGCTACCGAAATCGAAGCCATGATTAAAGAGGTTCAAGTTGGCGAAGAATATGATGGGGTTGTTACTAGAGTTGAAGATTATGGTGCTTTTGTCGAATTTTTACCCGGTCGAGAAGCCTTATTACATGTTTCTGAATTGAGTGGGGGATTTGTTTCTAATCCATCTTCTTTGATTAAAGTAGGTGACAAGGTTCATGTTGAAATTGCTGGTTTCAATGACAACCATCAAATTAAGCTGTCGGCTCACCAATTTAAGAAAGATCATCCAGGCAGTCCTCAACTAAATCAACCACATGGTCGTTTTAGTGGTCGCCCTACTCCACCACCTCGCCGAGATCAAAAATCAAAGTTTTTCCCTCCCACCAAACATAACTATAAGTAAATAGTTAAAATAGGCTATACTTAATTAATGACAGTTCCAAATTCTGAAATAGATCAAGCCATCAACAATTTGATGGCCAAGACTCAGGGTGCCCAATTACCCGAAGAATTACAGCAAAAACTCACCCAGCTTTTTTCTCAACTAAAAATTGCTTCCAAATCAGAAACATCATTTTGGCAACATTATCAAAAATTAGAAAAATATTTAGATTGGGTTTTGCACTTACCATGGTTTTCTCAATCAGAAGATATTTTGGACCCTAACTACGCTCTAGAAAAGCTTAATAAAGGTCATTATGGTCTAGAAGATGTTAAACAAAGAATTCTAGAACATGTTTCAGTTTTAGCTCTTCAAAAACATCGTCATCCTGACCAACTACTTCGAGCTCCGATTTTACTATTTGTCGGTTTAGTTGGAACAGGAAAAACAACTATGGCCAAATCTATTGCCTCTGTTTTGGGTAGAAAATTAATTCGTATTCCTTTTGGCGGTTTAGGCGATCCTCTCTATTTACGAGGTCAATCCAGAATTCACCCTGAGGCCGAACCTGGTCAGATTATTAAAGGCCTCAGACAAGTCGGTACTCGTAACCCCGTCATTTTATTAGACGAAATCGACAGAGTGGCCGATGACGCTCTCAACACCATTATGGGTGTTTTGGTTGAGTTGCTTGATCCTGAACAGAATTCTCGTTTTACTGATCACTTTATAGAATATCCCTTTGATTTATCACAGGTCTTTTTCGTAGCCACTTGCAACAACACCAAAAGAATTGCCACTGCCGTTATGGACAGACTTGAAGTTATTCAAATGCCTTCCTATACTGATGAAGAAAAAATCGCCATCGGTCGGGATTATATTTTTCCATCGGCTGTCAAAGAAGCAGGACTAACCCCTCAGGAATTACAAATTGCTCCCGATATTTGGGCTCAAGTTGTTCGTCCTTTAGGTTTTGACGCTGGAGTTAGAACTTTAAAGAGGAACATACAACGACTTTGTCAAAAAACCGCTCGTCTAATTTTTGAAGGTAAGGTTAAATCGGTCGTGGTTGATCAATCCAATGTTAAGCAATTTCTGCCTCAATGGTAAAAAATGTCTACTAAAGCTCAAAAACTAAAATACATCGAAGATCTGGTTGCTAAATGTCATAAATGCCAACTTTACAAAACTGCAACTAATCCAGTTCCTGGTCAAGGTAACCCTGAAGCTAAAGTTGTTTTTATTGGCGAAGCCCCTGGTTATTATGAAGATCAACAAGGTATTCCTTTTGTTGGTAATTCTGGTAAATTATTAGATAAACTATTAGTCAAAATTAACTTATCCAGACAGGATATTTTTATCGCCAATATTCTCAAACATCGTCCACCTCAAAACAGAGACCCTCTACCTCAAGAAATTAGGCTTTGCACCACCTTTTTAAAAGCTCAACTTGAAATTATTCAACCAAAGGTTATAATAACACTTGGTCGTTTTGCTATGAACTATTTTTTTCCGGGTGAATACATCAGTAAAGTAAAAGGACAAGTTCGAAAAATCAAATGGAATGGGCTTCAATTAACTATTATTCCTGTTTACCATCCTTCGGCTGGTTTACGCAATGGAGCCATGTTACAAGCTTTAGAACAAGACTTTCAAAAGATAGGTCAATTTCTAGACACACTTTAATATTATTAAC
>QMND01000018.1 GCA_003647605.1 Candidatus Shapirobacteria bacterium
CGGTATACCTTGTCACGCTTTCGACATTAAAAAATCTGGCCGACAATTAATTTGGAAAAACACTAATCCTCAAATATTTACCACTCTCGACGGTAGCCAACTTCAACTTCACCAAGGCACCCTAGTTATCGCCAATCCTCAAGAAAACTTATCATTGTCTTTTTTAGGTGGACAAAAATGCGCTATTGATTTAAACAGCAACGACATTATTGTCGAAATGGCCATTTATAAACAAAGCAAAGTCAGAAAAGATTCTCGTCAGCTCAAAACCATTACCGAAGCTAGTATTAGATTAGATAAATTTTTAGATGCCAACCTAATCCCTCAAGCCTTCGCCCACCTCCAGCATTTAATTAGTCAACATTGTCAGGCTCAAATTTCTAGTCAACTATTTGAGTTCTCTTTACCTCAACCACCAATCAAAAAAATCAAATTTCATCCATCTAAAGTTAGTCAATATGCCGGAATTGAAATAGATTCAGACTTTGCTTTAGACATCCTCAAAAAAATAGATTGCCAAATTCAAAAAAACTCTAAATCTGATCAGTATCTAATCACCCCTCCCAGTCTCCGCAAAGATATTAATATAGAAGAAGATTTAATTGAAGAAATCATCCGCTACTATGGTTATAACAATATTCCTACTGACCAACCCATCTCATCTAAAAAACTAAATGACATCACTCCACCAATTCTCTACTTAATCGAAACCATCACTAATATCCTCACCAACTCTGGATATGACGAGATTCGTTCTTGGCCACTTATCACTAAAGATGAGTACACCCCTCAACCCAAACTGGCTGTTCACACCCAAAACAGTATCAACAACCAATACACCATTCTCCGTCAATCTTTAATCACATCAGCCATCAAACAAGCCAAACAATACAGTAAATATAAATTACCTTCACCTCAATTTTTCGAAGTTGCTAAAGTTTTTAATTTAGATAAATCCAAAAAATTCCCATACCAAGAACATTATTCCCTAGCTATCTTTAATCAAGACAAAACACAACTCCAATCTCTACTGTCTCACCTCTCTCAACAATTAGGCACAACTATCAACAATCCTCAATATTACTCTGATAAATATGGTCATTATCTAGAAATTAACTTAGAAAAAATTAAAATCACCAAAATCCCTCACATCAAAATTGATCAACCAACCACTTCAAAATCAGCTATTGAACTTACATCTCAAATCATTAATTTAGACGCCAATTTGGAATTAAACCAAAAAACCGATCCTAATAAATTACTTCAAAAATACGCCAAACTAATTGGTCAACCTCTATGGCAAATTGAAATTACCGACATCTATCACGACACTAACAAAAATGTTTACCGTTACACTTTCCGAGTTTACTATTACAATATTGACGAAAAACAAGCCAAATCCCTCCACCTCAAAGTTTTTAACCTAAGCTAGGTCGGACTAGGGGATTGAGTTACAGTTGGACTTGGCTCAACTGTTGGCGTTGGACTATCAGTCGGGCTAACCGCCGGTGTTATTGTCGGCGTCGGCGACGGCGACCAATCCCAAGGCACATTTACTCCAATTTTTGCCTCTCTACTCGCCTTATTACCATCTTTATCTTTGGCTTCCACCCTCAACTTATATGTTCCATTCTCCAAATGAATATTCGTCTCAAATGGCCTACTATTCCACACTTTTTTCTCATCTCCATCCACCCATAACCTAACTTCCACAATCTTTTTTACAGAAGTTGTTTTTATCTTAACATCAAAATCATTACCAACCGTTGATTGGTGAGCTGGACTGTCTATACCAACATTAACCATTCCATCACTTCGGCAATAATCAGTTGGAGGAAAATATTTATCCTTATCGCTTTGTTGAGAAATCCACTCGTCTATCCCCTCCTGCCACCGATTCCGACCATTTTTAGAAATCGGATCTTCTTCTTTAAAATTAAAATACTCTCTCTCGTCATAATTATTAGAAGCCACATCATCTGGAGTCGCCAACCCATCCTTGTCTTTACACACCTTTAGTTTCAAATGAATTGGATCGTCTATAGTCGGCTGAGTTCCATCTACAAAATATTCAGGTCTAGCCTCAAAACCATCATGAGCTGGATAACCAGATACCCTATCAACATCCATATTAATAATCCCCGCTGGTACAGGAAAATCCTCTTTATTTCTTTTTGGCAATTCAAATAACATTACCTTTCTCCAAATCGGTGTAGCCCCAGACACACCCGAAGCCACTCTTTTCATTGGTGAATTGTCATTGTTACCCACCCACACATCCAACAAAAAATTAGGTGTCCAACCCACACACCAATTATCTCGCTTGTCATTAGTTGTTCCCGTTTTAACCGCCACCTGGTAATTAGGAATCACCAGTCCATTAACTCGACCAAAAGTTAGCTCTCTAGCCGAATTGTCAGTCAAAATATGAGAAATTAAAAAGGCATTTTTTTCATCTATCACCTGCTTACCCACCACATCTCTGTATTCTTCCAAAACCCTACCCTTTCTATCTTCCACTTTTAAAACCCCCACCAAATCCACCTTTTTTCCTCCGTTAGCAAAAGCACTATAAGCCTCAGCCATTTCAGTCATCTTGACTTCAGCCCCTCCCAAAGTTACAGCCAATCCAAACCTTCTCAAATTCTCTTTAGTTGGCTCTAAAGTCGTTAAACCCATATCAAAAGCTGTTTTTAACATGTTTTCTACTCCCACCCTAGCCAACATTTTAACCGCTGTCGTGTTTATTGAATTTCCCAAAGCATAGCGCAAAGACAAAGGACCAGTAAATTTACCAGTATAATTGTGAGGTTTGTAATCTTTCTGTCCCGCTCCACCAGGAAAAACCACTGGTGTGTCCATAATCATACTAGCTGGAGTATAACCTCTATTCAAAGCCGTCAAATAAGTAATCGGCTTAATCGACGATCCTGGTTGTCTTAAGGCCTGACTAACCACATTAAACTTCCCATCGGTTTCATCAGAAAAATAGCCCCTAGAACCAACCATAGTTAAAACCTGTCCATTTTTTGGATTAACACCAATCAAAGCCCCATTACTAATCCCTAACCTTTTGGCTTTATCTATCTCCGAAGCTACAATTTCCTCTGCCTTTTCTTGTAAATCCAAATCCAAACTAGTAATCACTTTCAACCCCCCACCTTCAACCACCTCTTCACTGTATCTTTCCGCTAACCTTTCTTTAACCCACAAAACAAAATGAGGTGCCTTAATCGTGCTTTTTCCCTTATCGAAACTGTAATTCTCTACCTGCTTAATCGTCTCTTTTTCCAACTCACCGCTTATATAACCATCTTCTCTCATTCTTTTCAATACACTCTTAGTCCTAGCTATATAAGCCTTAGGGTTTTTAGAAAAAGGTGAATATACACTGGGTCTTTGGGGTAAACCAGCTAAAATAGCCGACTCAACCAAGTCCAATTCCTTAACCTTTTTACCAAAATACTGTTCCGAAGCCGGACCAACCCCCCAAGCCGTGCCTCCATAAGAAACTTCATTTAAATACATCAACAAAATCTCATCTTTCTTGTATTTCTTTTCAATTTGCACCGCCAACATAAACTCCCTAATTTTTCTAACCACTGTTCTTTCCGAACTCAACAAAACATTCTTAACTAACTGTTGAGTTAAAGTCGATCCACCAATTAACCGATGTTTCAAAATCATATCTTTAGCAATTCTTAAAGGAGTTAAAGGATCAAAACCTTTATGTTCATAAAAACTTTTATCCTCAATAGCAATAGTAGCCTGTTTCAAATAATCAGGAATGTCTTCCCAGTCTACCGGTTCTCTTTTTACATCTTTGTAAACATCGTAAAGCAACTTTTCATTCCTATCATATAATTTACTAGCAAAACCATCTCGTCTAACCACACTCTTTGGATTAGGCAAGTCTCTGGCAAACCAAGCAAACAATACCACCGTCATCAACAAACCAACCACTATCATTAAAGCCCCCAAACTAAAAAACCACAACCATAATTTTTTTCCACCGACCCGCTTTAATTTCCTCCAAAAGCTCCACAATTTTCTCTTCCATCTTCTTAACTTTTTTTTCATCTTCAAAACAAGGTACTTAAAAAAGGTAACAAGCTCGACAATAACAATAAAAAAGTGGCCAATATCAAAATCGCCTTTTTGATACTTTTCTTTTTAATTTTCTTTCCCAAAATTTTCATACTCAAATGATAACATAAACAGATGACAAATAGCTTAAATTCCCTGATTGGAATTGGTCCTAAAACTAGTCAAAAACTCCAACAATTAGGCATTTCTCAGCCCCAACACCTACTCTACCATTACCCGTCTTCTTACCTAGACTTCTCCCATTTTACTACCATTTCCAAACTTAAACCCCAACAACCTGCCAGTTTAAAAGTCAAAGTTATCTCCTTCAAAAACATTTTTACTCGACAACACCGCAATTTACAAATCTGCCAAGTCAAAGATAAAACCGGTCAAATCGACCTCATTTGGTTTAACTCGCCTTTTTTATCTAGAGTCATCAAAAGAGGACAGTCCTTAACCATCGCTGGCACTCCCAATCTTTACAAAAACAAATTAACTATTTTTACTCCTAATTACGGTAATTTTAATGCTGGCCAAATCATTCCCAAATATCCAGCCACCCAAGGACTTTCCTCTAAAAAAATTCGTAAAATTATTAATCAAAACTTAAATCAATTATTAAAAGAACACAAGTCTAAACTGCCATCACCTCTTCTCAAAAAATATAAACTTCTGCCTCTACCTCAAGCTCTACAACAAATTCACCAACCATCAAATCAAACCAAACTTCAACAAGCCCGTTTCCGTTTGGCTGTAGACGAACTACTGGCCCTACAAAGCCAATCATATCTACTCAAACAACAATGGCTCAAAAACAAACCCAGTCACATTTTCAAAACCAATTCCACTATTCAAAAACAAATCTCCACCTTTATCAAAAATTTGCCCTTTCAACTAACCTCTGGCCAAAAACAAGCCTGGCAACAAATCAGCCGTGATTTGATTTCTACCACCAAAACTACTAACCGTCTCCTTGTCGGCGATGTTGGTTGTGGTAAAACCATTATTGCTGTCCTAGCCACTTTTTTAGCCCACCTCAATCATCAAACATCTCTGCTTCTAGCTCCCACTGAATTATTGGCTCAGCAACACTTCCAAACTTTCAAAAATCATTTTAAAAATCTCAACATCAATCTCCACCTACTAACTTCCCAATCCAAAAAATCCTTGGCTAAAATCAAACCAGGCGATATTATTATTTCTACCCATGCCATTCTCTATCAACAGAAAAAATTACTTCAACAATTAGCTTTAGTCATCATTGACGAACAGCACAAATTTGGAGTCAAACAACGGTCAGCCTTCCAATCTCTCCAACATAAACCTCACACCATTACAATGACCGCCACCCCCATCCCTCGAACCATCGCTCTAACTCTTTTGGCTAACCTTGACTTGTCGATCATCAAAACCATGCCCAAAAAACGGCTCAAAACCAAAACTTTTGTGGTTCCTAAAAATAAAATTAAAGATTGCTATAGCTGGATAGCCAACCAAATTAAACAAAAACAAACCCAAGCTTTCATCGTTTGTCCATTTGTTAATCCATCAGAGCAAATGGATACCGTCAAATCAGCTACTCAAGAGTTTCAAATTTTATCCAAACAAGTTTTTCCTAAATTTAAACTAGAACTTCTACACGGACAAATTAAAAGCCAAAAACGACAAAAAATTATCCAACAATTCCAACAAAACAAAATAAATATTTTGGTTACCACCCCCATCATCGAAGTTGGTATTGATATTCCCAATGCCAACATCATGATTATTCAGTCAGCTGATCGTTTTGGTTTAGCCCAGCTCCATCAACTCAGAGGTAGAATTGGTCGAGGTCAACAACAAAGTTATTGTTATCTTTTTCATGATTCAAAAAATGAATCAGCTACCAATCGTCTCAACTTTTTGGCCAAACATCATTTAGGTATTGAAATTGCTGAATATGATTTGAAGAATAGGGGACCGGGACAAGTTTTTTCCACTCTCCAACACGGCTTTCCTTCTCTAAAACTAGCTCAATTATCTAATACCAAACTTATAGAATTGTCTAAAAAAATAATGGAAGATATCATTCACAACCACCATAACTTCAATTTAAAACAACTTCTCAACCCTATCTCTACTTCCAATTCCACCACCATCTCCCCTATGACTAACTAAAATCATATTTTTCAAGCCATCTTAAACTCAGCCAAAACCTTTTCAATCGTATTCCTATAATTAGTAAAATTACTATCATCATGATCAATACTATTCAGCATTTCCTCCAAACTAGCCCACTTAAAAGCCTGTGTTTCTTTTTCATTTATTTTGATATTATCCTCATCTCCTATATATTCAACCACCAAAAATTCCTGTCTTTGACCCCGCCAGCGATAACCAGCCAATCTCAACGATTTCTCTGACCAATCAAACTGATTGGTATAAACACTTTTTCCCACAATTCTAAAATCCCTGTTTCCAATTTCTTCCTCCAATTCTCTCTTAGCCGCCTCCTCCACACTTTCTCCTGCCTCAATTCCACCTTGTGGAAATTTCCACCAATCTGGTTCAAAACCCAAATTTTGAATCAACAAAAATTTGTCTCCCCTAAACACCAGCGAACACACATTGTGTCTATATGGCAAATCCTCAACTCCAACATCTTTCTTCACAAACCAATTCTAAAACAAGTCTCTATTAATAACAACCCATACAACCAACGAAAATAACAAACTACACTATTTTTTTGCAATCACATACAAACTAGCCCACTCCCTTTTAGGATTAGCAATTGTTTCATCAAAATTCCACAATCCTACAGTTTTGAAACCAACAGATTTTAACAAAAACTCCATCTTCTCAAAATCATATGTCCAAAGATGGGGAGTATAAATATCATCATCGTCTTGATCCCTAAAATGATAATTTACCAAATCTATGTATGTATTAAAATCTCCCAAACAACTCCTTTTTGAATACCATTTACTAATCATCTTTTTGTAAAAATCAACATCTCTTTCTACATACTTATTTAAAATAAGTTCCCCATCAGGAACACCGAGAATCAACTCTCCTCCTTGTTTCAAAACTCTATAGCACTCACTAACAAACTTTTTGACAGAAACTGGATAATCAATGTGTTCCAAAAAATGTTCGCTAAAAATATGATCAACTGTAGAATCTTGTAAAGGGATATATTCTCTAATGTCAAAAACAACATCCGCAGGAGGACATATATCTATGTTTAAATATCCAGCAAGCACATGACTGCCTCCACCTATTTGAACTTTTCTCGTTTGAAATTTTAATTCAAGTTTAGCAAGCTCATCCTTCCCCTTAACATGATTTTCATAAAGAACGATTTCTTTTTGCAAACGTCTACAAGCCCTTGCTAAACCATGAGTAATATCCCTTGAAGAGAGAACTTTAATTAAAACATCCTTCAAATCCCGTATTTTCGACATTTTAGCCATTTTCTCCAAATAAAATTTGATTAACTTGTGCCAAACTAGCCCTAAGCATACCAGAGTTATCAATAATCCACAAGGGAATATCTAATTCAGTAGCAATCTCCCGAGACCTCCCCAAAACCGCAGATGAAGAATCTCTAAAAAACCGGATTTGCTCAGCCTTTTCGGCTTCTCGTGGCAAACTATCTCGTTTTTTGGAATCAACCATTATTCTTTCAAACAATATTAAGGGGTCAACTTGAATAACAACAATACCATCGACACCATGAGACATCCAGTTTGTTGGACAGGGAATACATTCTCCCCCCCTGCAGTGAATCACATGAGTATCTATTGCCAAAATTCCTACAGAAGAAGTGTTTTTTTTAGCAAGAACATCACACATAAGTTCATCAAAGGCCCTGTTTTTGGTGTCATCGTCTAACTGCCGTAATGCTCGATAATCTCCACTATCTATCCCCAATCTTACCATCAAACGCCCAGATGCAGAGAATCTATAAAAATTAGAATGAGACACCATCGAACGATCAAGTATCGTTGTCTTGCCACTCCCATTAACACCCGTAAACAAATATACTTCACCAAAACTAGGAATGGGTTTCTCTTTTGTACTCATAATTTATCAGTCCTAATTTTTTCTTCTTTTTTATTTTCCCCCATCGTAGTAAATCTTGGATCTACAAGACGTGGTACTATCCTAATATCTTGCTCCTTTCCAGGTTCTAAATACAAACAACCACGCTTTTTTACAGGCGTAGCACGATAAACTTTGTATTGTAAATTAGGATAAGCAGGATTTATACCAACCTCACCCTTGGGTACCATTCCATTAAACGGAATGACTATGTCTACCTGATTCCAATAATTCCAAACCTGTAAGGCCTTAACCTGATCAAAATAGTAATAAAAATCAGGATATCTACCTAAAGAACGCAGTTCCCTATGTATCAAATGACCCATCAAAGGTTTAAAATAGACACTTAATTTATCAAAATCCCAATATAATCGTTTCCAGTTTATAATCCTCATATTTGAATTTAACAATCTCGCGTTTGTTAAAAATATCAACCTATCCATCATATAATGCAAAAAATGCTCTCTGTTTAAATTTTTGAAAACATTACTTTTTTTCATGTACTCTATAACTTGGTCTATGTTAGGAGTAAACCTTGTAAGACTAAAATGATTGAATAAATTGGATGCTAATGCGAAGGCTACTTCCTTGTATGTTGGTGTATATATCTCGCCAGCCGCAGCAAACTCCTGCGATTTTTGATTATCCTGGTATATCATTATATATTCCGAAAGAACCTCAAAATAAAGATAACCAAGAATCGGTAATGTATGAATAGTTTCGGTTAACATTTCCAAAAAAACAGAAGGCTTCACTTTTTGATTCAAATAATAAGAAGTGTTAGAAATAGATAAATATTTAAACGATCTTTTAATAGAACTTACACAAGATTTTTTAAGTCGCGCCTTTTCCTCGTCTGAAAGTAAATATTCAAGGTCTTTAAATGTTTGATAATGAATATTTCCCAAACGCAAATAATCAGTACCAATGATATTACCCCTGTTAGACTTAGGAAGATCGATTTCGAACAGTAATGTTTCCAAACTTGTTGATTCCCTATTCTTAAAATGCTTTGAAAACGCATGTAATTCTTTTTCTAAAATATATCTTCCGAGATTATGCATGCGCAATCCATTTTTCTCTTCGACCAATGGTGTACAATAAATACTAGCAACCAAACAACCAGAACTAGGAAAAATTGAACCGTCCTTTTTAATATTATGTAAATTCGGAGTCACATGAGCTAAATA
>QMND01000019.1 GCA_003647605.1 Candidatus Shapirobacteria bacterium
GATTCATTGTGTTCATTAAATATTTTTGGGTTTCATCCAAAAATATTTGAATTACTAGAAAACGAATGGAAAAAATTTTTTAGCAAAAACTCAAATAATCCAAAAAATGAATTCGCACTTCCAACCACCATCAACAACTTTATTAAAAAGAAAAAATGTAAACTAACAGTTTTAAAAAATAACAGTAATTGGATGGGTGTGACTTATAAAAAAGACAAAACTAGCCTTCAAAAATATATAATTAAACAAATTAAAAACAAAAAATTTCCCAAAAAACTTTGGGGTAATAACTAATCCCTTTTTTAAAAAACCCAACAACTGGAGCGAGAGACGGGGTTCGAACCCGCGACCTTCTCCTTGGCAAGGAGATGCTCTACCAACTGAGCCACTCTCGCAAAAAATAAACTCACAAAAAGTGCCAAAGGTTGGAATCGAACCAACATCCCAGGTTTTTCAGACCAGTGCCGTGACCAACTTGGCTACTTTGGCTTAATTAATATTATACAAAATTCAAAGACATTTAACAAAAACAAGAAAAACTACCTATCTTTAGCCCGAATCTAACTATTTATTTAAAAACACACAACCATCTCCATTCCAAAAATCAAATCATAGACTGTGCCAAGGGTGGGAGTCGAACCCACATGTCTAAGAGACACGCCGTTCTGAGCGACGCCTGTCTACCAATTCCAGCACCCTGGCTTAGTATCAAAAAATAGATACCAAATCATTATAATCTAAACCATATCTATTTGCTATTTTTTCTAATTGTTTCCTTAACTCAGTGTTTCCAAAATACTTTTTCCTTTCTACATCATCTAAAGAAAAAACACCAGCTGTTGTTTTCACAACCAACAAAATATCTTCTTTATTGACTCCACTTACACTTAAAGCGATAGCATAGCCATCAGCATACCTAGTCAAACTTGTACCATCTTTAGTTAAAATGGGAATACCCACTCTTTCAATCTTTCCACAAAAACACTAAACATGTTCCTAGACATGTCTTCGACAAGCACCTGTCTCGCCACTTTTTCAAATTCATCAACCATACTCTATTATAACCTTTCTGAGCGGGATATGGGAGTCGAACCCATCTCTTCACCTTGGAAGGGTGGTGTTGAACCGCTCAACTAATCCCGCAGTTTGTTTGGTCGGGGATACAGGATTCGAACCTGCAACCTCACGCACCCCATGCGTGCGCGCTAGCCAATTGCGCCAATCCCCGTTTTGATAAAAAACTGTGCCGAAGGTGGGAGTCGGACCCACATGTCCAAACGGACACAAGATTTTAAGTCTTGCGCGTATACCAATTCCGCCACTTCGGCAACTGGTCTATTTTACACTAATTTCATCAAAAAATTCACGACCAGAACCTGATTTAAAATATTTCTCCAGCTCTCTAGCTTTTTTTTATTTTTACAAATCTGAACAAAAACAAGCTCCAAAGGTAAATGATACTTAGCTGTCGATGATCTACCAACACGATGTTGTTCTACTCTTTTATCCAAATCTTTAGTCAAACCTTTATACACCCAACCACCATTTCCTCGCAAAATATAAACAAAATACATAAATTTTAAGTCTTGCACGCCTGCCTGTTTACCTACCGTATGGCAGACTCCTCGCAATGACTTTCTGTCTTGTATTCTCCTATTTACCCCCGAACCTTACAATAAAACTTAACACACCGTCATTATGAGGCTTTTGTAAAAAAGCCGTGATAATCCCGTTGGGTTTGCACTCATCCATCAATTTAATCACCAGATCAAAATATAATTACAATTTCCATACTATAATACACAAATGACCAAACCAAAATCTCCTAAATTTTTCAAAACCACCAAAGGCAAAAAATACCCGTTACCAGTATTTTTTCCCGATGCCACCCAAGCCTTCATAAAAAACATCGACCCTGTCGATATCAAAAATACCCACACCCCTGGCATTCTTGTCAATACTTATCATTTACGCCAGCCATCTTTTTTACAAGTTATCGAACAGCACCAAAGCATAGGCAATTTTATGTCTTGGTCAGGAGCTATTATTTCCGATTCTGGTGGATTCCAAGTTATGTCCTTAGCCAAAAAATTCGGCGGACCCAAAGCCATCAGCGATAGGGGAGTCAAATTCAAACCACCCAATCAACCCACCTCTTTTTTCACCCCTCAACAATCAATTCGCATCCAAATGCAACTAAAAACCGACATGGTCGTGGTTTTAGACGACTTCACCGACCCTCAAGCCTCATACCAACAAGCCAAAGAATCAGTTCGTCGAACCATTCTCTGGGCCAAAATATGTAAAAAAGAATTTGACAAAATCTGCCAGCAACAAAAAAACCTTCCTCACCAAACACCTTATTTACTGGCTGTAGTTCAGGGTGGTAAATACCTAGACCTGCGATTAGAATGCACTCGACAATTAGTCAAAATTGGTTTTGATGGTTTGGGATACGGCGGTTGGCCTTTAGACGAAGAAGGTAATTTCAATTTAGAAATTGCCCAGCTAATCGCTAATAATGCCCCCAAAAACTACTTATTATATGCCTTAGGTATCGGCAAACCAGAAGATATTGTCGCTTGTGTTAAATTGGGCTGGCACATTTTTGACTGCGTTATTCCTACCCGAGACGCCCGCCATCGCCGTTTATACACCTTCAACACTCCATCCATTTCCAAAATTGACATCAATCAAAAAGATTTCTATTCCTATTTTGTCCCTACTAAAACCAAGCACCAACACAACACTCAACCGGTTAGCCAAGCCTGCGATTGCCATCTATGCCAAAATTACTCCCAAGCCTACTTACACCACCTTTTCAAAACAGGGGATAGTAGTGCTTATCGTTTAGCTACTATTCACAATCTCCGTTTTTATTCTATTCTAATGGAAAAATTACAACAACTAAAAAATGACACCTAACTCTTTTTTCAAACTCATCCAAACCATCTTGTCGTCAAAATCAAAACCAACCTTCTTTGCTTACAACTTTGGCTGTCGAGTCAATGCCTCCGAAACTAACCACTTGTCCCAAATTTTTCTTGACTACTCCTTTCGAACCCACAACTCTTCTGACCTCCAACCACCAGATGTTGTTCTAGTTAACACATGTGCCATCACCAATAAGGGCGAAAAGGAATCACTCCGTTTGGTCAATTCTATCCACCGCCGATACCCCCACAGTCATATCATTGCCACTGGTTGCGCTAATTTAAAAAATTTAAAACCAAACCCTCAAATTCATGCTCTGTCTAATCTAAACAAATCCATGATCCTTGATAGTACCAACAACTATCCTTATGCTATCCATGTTCCTGACAAACTCAGCCAATATCGTCGTTACTTACTAAAAATACAAAGCGGTTGCAATCAATTTTGTTCCTATTGTATCGTGCCTTATCGTCGATCTAAACTCTGGTATTTACCCATAAAACAAGCCATCGATCAGGTTAATCAAGCCCATCATTTAGGCTTTCAAGAAATAATTATCACTGGTGTTAATTTAGATTTATACACCCCCAAATTATCCAACTTATTGCAACAACTTTTACAAAAAACCAAAATTCCTCTGTTCTCTTTTGGCTCTATTCCTATCAATTCTATTAATTCACAATTCATTTCTTTACTACGACAATACCCTAACCGCATTTCCAATTTCCTGCACATCCCCATTCAATCAGCTTCATCTAAAATTCTTAAATTAATGAACCGTCCCTACAACCAACCTCAAGTTATCAAAACTTTCCAATCTCTCCAACCCATTCCCAATTTATCTTTTGGCACCGATGTTTTAGTTGCTTTCCCTGGAGAAACAGACCAAGATTTTCAACAAACTTATCAATTCTGCCAACAAACCAAATTCAAGAAAATTCACACTTTTGTTTATTCACCCCGCCCTCAAACCCAAGCCCTAAAATTAGTCAAACAACACTCTCCCATTTCCACCAGTGTCGCCAAACAAAGAAGCAAACTTATTCGTGATTTAGTTAGCTAAAATTAACGACCAAACCAAACTTCCATTTCATCAAATACCTCTTTCCTCAAAGAAACCTCCTGTCCTGGAAACCTCGCCCCCTTACCCCAAATTAAAGCTCTCTTAACATCCTGTCTCATTTCTGTTGAAATTTCATTCAGTACATCGGCCAAATTTTTACCTCTTTTCATTATCAAAGGATTTTTTCTATCCCCACTTCTATTTTTTTCCCTTCTCAAATAAACCCTAATTAGACCCAAACCCAACCATATTTTTTCCCTTAACAGATCCAAACCAACTCCCTCTTGGGCCGACAAAAAAACAATCTCCTTGTCATTCCTCGACTTTGAACCACTTTTATCTATTTTATTTATTACCTCCACCATTGGCAAATATCTTCTAGATTTTGTCAAAGCATCTATTAACTTATCAACATCCTTAATTTTCTCCTCAAAAGACACCACTGCGTTGGAATAACCCATCTCTTTAACCACACTAATTACCACTTCCTTAGTCAAACCACCATAAGGATTAACCACCTGAATTGCCCCTCGATGCATTTTTCTAATTCTAATTTTTGGTTTGGATTGATTCAACCTAATTCCACCTTTCTCAATTTCTCTCCTCATTTTTTCCAACCAATCTCGACGCTCCACATCAGTCATCAACACCACCAAATCACTAGCTCTAATCACCGACAAAACTCTTTTGCCAAAACCTTTGTCTTTAAAAGCCCCCTCTATCAAACCAGGTAAATCCAAAATTTGCACCCTAACCCCCTTGTATTCCATCATCCCCGGTACCACCCCCAAAGTTGTAAAATCGTAATTACCAACTTTCGACTCAGCATTAGTTAATTGATTTAACAAAGTCGACTTGCCCACACTAGGTAAACCAACCAGAACTACTGTTGCATCTCCAGAATGTTTAATAGCATAACCACCACCTCCTCCGCCGCCTCGACTACCAACCCCATCCAGCTCAGCTCGCAATTTAGATAATTTGGCCTTCAACCGACCATGGTGATGTTCCGAAGCCTTGTCATAAGGCGTATCTCGAATCTCTTTCTCCACCCTCTTGATTCTCATTTTAATTATCTCTTCTTTGTTCATTTGTTATATTTTACTAATGAAAGCCCTAAAAATCTGCTTTTTAACCATCATCTTTTTAATTAGTCTGTCTAAACCAACCAAAATTCAGGCTAATAATATTTTTGGGCTACACCTAACTCAAACCAACGACATTGCCAACAGTGCTAAAATTATCAACTCTTCTGGCGGAGATTGGGGTTGGGTCACTATTGTTATTAACCTTCAACATCTAGACCACCAACACTGGCAAAACTTCTTCGACCAATGTCGATCTTACCATCTTATCCCTTTAGTCCGACTAGCCACTCGTTCTCAAAATTCCGGTTGGAGTCGTCCATCATACCAAGATGTGGATAATCTGGCTAATTTTCTCAACTCCCTCAATTGGCCCACCCAAACTCAACACATTATTCTTTTTAATGAAGTCAACCGAGCCTCAGAGTGGGGGAATCTCATTAATCCACCCCATTATGCCGATGTGGCTATTTACGCTTCTCAAAAATTCAAACAATTAAATCCAAATTTTTACATCATCGGTGCCGGTCTAGACTTGTCTGCTCCCAATCAACCTCCCCAATTTATGTCAGCCGGTCGTTTCTATTACCAAATTTTTCATTACAAAAAACAATTTTTTGACCACATCGATGCCATTGCTTCCCATGCTTACCCCAATCCCGCTTTCATCGGCCTACCATCTCAAACTGGCCAACATTCCATCCATTCTTATCAATGGGAATTAAATTATCTTAAACAACTTGGTATTAACAAAGACTTTCCTGTATTCATAACCGAAACCGGCTGGCCACACCTGCAAGGCCAACAGAATAATCCCAACTTTTACGATGTTAATCGCTCTGTAGAATTTCTAATTTCCGCCTATCAACAATGGTCTCAACATCCTCAAGTCCAAGCCGTTACTCCTTTTATTTTTAATTATCCCTATCCTCCCTTTGATCATTTTTCATGGTTAGACAAAAACGAAAAACTGTACCCCGCATATCAAAAAATTATCAATCTACCCAAAACAGCCAACCATCCTCCCCAAAAAACATCCTTCGAATTTGTTCATCATTACCTACCTTTCATCATTTTCCCTAACCAAAAATATCTAGGCAAAATCAAACTAAGAAATACCGGTCAGTCAATTTGGGGAGCATCAGAAACCAATTTCTGTCTTCCACCCCAAAGTACCACCAACCTCCAACTCAGCCCTCTGTGTACTAATTATCAACAAGTTTTACCCAACCAAAACCATATTTTCCGTTTTACTTTTCAAATCAAAGACAACCCCCACCACCTAGATTCATTTATCAGTTGGCCCCAGATACCAGCTATTCAAATTACCACCGCCACCAAAAAACCAACCATTTTGAGAGTCAAAACAGGACTAAAACAAAAAATAATTCAATTTGTTAAAAACTTGCATTTACATATCCTGTGATACAATAAAAAATATGAACCAACCACAAATATCTCAACAAAAACTACAACAATTAATCCAAACCCTCAAAAATACTAGTACTACCCAAACACACAACAATATCACCGTCACCGTTACCGCCGAACCTAAAATCACCCAAATTAGTATCGCCTCAGCCGATAGTCTAGAACAACTTGGCACCGACCTCCAATATTGTCTAAATCAAGCTTTGTTTCAAAATAGCCAAAAGATAATTCGTCAAGCTCAACAAGCCCAACAAGCAAACCCGCTAGGACAACCCAACCAACCAGCTCCAACATCCATCCCTACCACCCGCAACCCCCAAGGCTAAAGACCGTTTTTTCGAATAGTCCATACTTCAAAGTGCCGCAGAGAGGAGTCGAACCTCCACGCCCTAAGGACACACGGTTCTAAGCCGTGCCTGTCTACCAATTCCAGCACTGCGGCTAACAAAATACTCCATATTTTAACCTTTTTATCCCAAAATTACCAAACAAGTGAAACCTAAATATAAAATTGCTAAAATATAACTACTATGTCCCCATAGCTCAGCTGGATAGAGCGTTTGCCTTCTAAGCAAAAGGTCGGAGGTTCGAGCCCTCCTGGGGATACTTTCTCGCCTGCGCCCATAGCTCAATGGATAGAGCACTGGTCTTCGGAACCAGGGATGAGGGTTCAATTCCTTCTGGGCGTACAATCTGCTACACTAAATTATGCCAATTATTTTATTCCTCCTTCAATTATTTTTTTTCAAATTTTCAGTTATAGCTCAAGAGGACTATCAGTCTGCCCAACAAACATACCTCCAACAACAACAACAGTATCAACAAAACTACCTTAACTATATTGAAAAAAAAGATACTTACACCAAATATGGCACCATTACCGCCAAAAAAGAAAAGATAGAATCTGCTAAAAAAGCCATCATATCTCGTAACCTACTCCTTCAATACTACCTATCTGCTTTAAACATTAAACTAAGAAAATATGCCGATAACAACCCTACTACCACCAAAAAAAATCAAATAGAAATCAACAAATGGATTGCTTGGCTCAAAGAACAAAACGCCATTGTTTCTACTTTTACCAACCAAGACGATCTTTCTGTTAATGCCAAAAGTTTTTCCAAAAAATACATTTTAATAAAACAACAAATTTACACCTCTCTAATTCAAAATCAAGTTAATCATTATCAACAAATTTTACAACAACTATCTCAACTGTCTCAAGATATACAAAACAATCCCCAAATTAATGATCAAGCCCAAAACTGGATTTCCGACCTGTCCATAAAAAAAGATTTAGCTCAAGAAAAATTAAAAAGAGCTACTCAACTAATGAATCAAAACACTCAACACGGACAACCAGCCAATTCTTACCCCACTTCAAAAAAAGAAATTTTAAAAGCCAAACAATATTCTGTCCAAATTCTCCAAGACTTAAAATCAATTATTGTTAAATTTTACCAATCACAATGAAAGACAAACCCACCAGTCAGAACATTGACCAGCCTCAAAACAATCCCCTTTACATACCACCAACCAACATACCTAACCCAAATCAACCACCAATCACCAAAGAAAACTTTATCTCTAAAATACCAACTAAAATAAAAATAGTTTTTATATCTATATCTTCTATTATAATTTTACTTCTTCTGGCTATTTTGACTAAAAATACAGTTAAACACTCCTTTACCAAAAATAATCAATCTCCCCAAATAACAACTACTCCTTCAAAAAATACAACCCAACCACAAAATAGTCCTACTCCTCAAAACTCTGACAATCCCATCCCTCCACAATGGCAAAATAAATTTGATGAAATTCATCAACTTATTGAAAACAACCAAGAATTCTTACCCCCAAAAATTGACGAACAAATTGGACTCTAAATTATTTTCTTGACAAATACTCACCCTTTTCAGTACTGATAGTCACCATATCGCCCTTTTTCACAAACAAGGGCACTTGTACTTTGGCTCCAGTATCCAAAACCGCCGGCTTCAAAGCATTACTAACCGTATTTCCCTTAACAGCCATTTCTGTCTCTACCACTTCGCAACTAACACTTTTAGGACAAGTAATCCCCACAGCCCTATCATCATAAAATTGAATTCTATATCTTAATCCTTCTTTTAAATACACTTTATCGTCACCTATCACTTCCAATGGCACTATATACTGCTCAAAACTTCTAGGCTCTATAAATACATAATTCGATCCATCAAAATAAGAATAGTCTCCCTCATTAGTTTCCACAAAAACCTCTTCGACTTTTTCTCCCGACTTAAAAGTAAACTCCAAAACTCTACCGCTATTTAAAGATCTTAGCTTAGTCCTATAAAAAACCGAACCCTTA
>QMND01000020.1 GCA_003647605.1 Candidatus Shapirobacteria bacterium
CGCTTCATCGCATCTCTTTTCATTCTTTCCACTATCAATAAATTTTCCCAAACTTGTCCTTTGTCATTTCTCAATTCAAAATTATTGAAATTTTTCAACAAAGCATTTCTGACTCCTAAATCATAAAAATATATTTTTCTACTTTTATTCATTTCAGTCCTCAAATTCCTACTAAAAGCCTGTAACCTAAAAACTACAAAACTTTTCTCCAATAAATCCACAAAACGC
The DNA here is from genome assembly GCA_003647605.1 of Candidatus Shapirobacteria bacterium. Classification (GTDB taxonomy): domain Bacteria; phylum Patescibacteriota; class Microgenomatia; order UBA12405; family UBA12405; genus B61-G2. Next base: position 229 of record QMND01000020.1, read on the forward strand.
ATAATTGTTTTTTGATCAACCCCCACCGTATTAGCTAACTCGGTAAAAGACACTTCCTGACCAATTTGCAAGGCCAAAGCCACTAATAATCGACGGATTTGTTCTGGATTTTTAATATGTTGATATTCCAACACGTCTTTATACAAATAATCCTGACTCAATTCCAACAAATAATCTTCGATATCTTTATCCTCCTTCAATTTGTATAAATAAGGATAAAAACCAAAACGCATTCCCCTATCCGTCTCAACCAACAAATTATCCACACCAACTTCTGCCAACAATTCAGCTAAACTAATCGGATACATCAAAAAAGTAATTTTTCTACCAGTCAACGACTCACTAATTCTATTTGATAAATCTAAGCTAGATGAACCACTAACTATAATTCTTTTTCCCTTAACATAATCAACCAATAGCTTCAACATTGTCCCCACCTCGGCTATTCTTTGGGCTTCGTCAAAAACTAGCAAATCATAACCATCAACCAATTTTTTCAACTTAGCCAAAGAAATACCACTTAATAAATCTCTAGTTTCTGGATCATCACACGCAAAAAATTTACTTTTTAAGCTACAATCCTTAATTAACTGATTAATTAAAGTTGTTTTACCCACTCGCCTCGGTCCATACAACAACAAAACTCTATCCAAACCATCTTTGTTCTTTAAATGGGTCAAAATTTGGTCATGCAAATACCTTTTGATATACATAACCCATTCTATCCTATTCCTCTAATTCTGTCAAATTACAAGACTCCACTCCTCCAATTTAGCTAAATTACAGGAACTGAACTCACTTACAACAGTCGCTTCAACTTGTGTTTGATTCATTTCACAAGGTTCTTGCAACGATCTAGCTACAGACATTTGCCCTTCCCAATACCCATTTTCATAACCAGTTCGATAGCTATCTTCCACAACCATTAACACCTCTCTTGAACTCAAATACACAGGATTTTCAAACAAGCCACCCTCTTGCCTATCGAAAACAATTATTTCTTTCAATTTTTCTGTCTTTACCATTTTTTTCTTTTAACTAATTAAATTTTACAAAAAAATTATACCAAATATATTATAAGATGTCAAACCTACTTGATTAAAACAATCTACTCACATCACCAATAGTTACCAACAACAACAATCCCAACAAAATCATCATACCCACATTATTAACCATAGCCTCAAAACTAGCCTTAACCTTTTTACCTGTCAACATTTCAAACAACACAAAAATCATCCTTCCACCATCTAAAGCTGGAAAAGGCAACAAATTCACCACCGCCAAATTAACCGACACTATTCCAAAAAAATGCAACAAAGCCAACAAACCATGTTCCTTTTTAATAGTGCTAGTCGCCTTAAACATTCCCACTGGCCCACTAACATCTTTAGGAACTTGACCTCTAAATAAAGAACTTATCATATCCCAAACCCCATTAATAATTATTTTACCCCAAAAATAGGCTTCTTTAAACCCAGCCCCAATTCCCTTATAAAACTCCCACCACCTCAGCTTCCGATTTTCCATAGTAGAAATAACCACCCCCATTCCCCCCTCACCCTCAGGTGGATTCTGTCTAACCTTCAACCTAAGCAACATTTCTTCCTCACCCCTTTTAACCATCAACTCTACTTCCTCTCCTTTAAATTTTCCCACCTTTTCAATTAACTCTGATGCTTCCTCAACATCTTCTCCTCCTACTTTTTCCACCCAATCCCCCAGTTTTAAACCTGCCTCTTCAGCTGGCGAATTCTTAGCTACATCTATAATTTTAACTTTGTCAGTCTCAACAGGCACTCCAAAAATACTGTAAACCACCGTAAAAATTACAATAGCTGTCACCACATTCATTATCACTCCTCCTGTTACTACCAACAATTTCTGCCACGCCTTTTTATTACAAAAAGCCATATCTTTTTTCTTTTTAACACTACCAATATCTTCTCCATATAATTTACAAAACCCCCCAATCGGCAACCAGTTTAAACTAAACAAAGTTTTACCTATTCTTTTACCAAAAATTCTTGGCGGCAATCCCAAACCAAACTCTTCCACCCAAATCCCATTTTTAACCGCCATTATAAAATGGCCAAACTCATGGGTTAAAACCAATATCGATAAGGCTGCCAAAAAAATCAACAAATCCATATTTATCCCCTAATCTCCTTCTCTTTTTTGTCAGCCACATCTTTTAACTTAATTATATACTCATCAATCATTTTTTGTAGTTCAGTCTCATCTCTTTTAAAATCATCTTCTGATAACTCTTTAGCCTGTTTGGCATCCATTAACTTTTTCCTATAATCACTCCTGCAACCTCTAACCATGTTTCTAGCCCCCTCTAACTTTCTACCCAACAACCGCACATAATCCTCTCTCTGTTCCGTTGTCAACATCGGCAAAGCCATTCTAATCAAATCACCTTCAACCACGGGATTCATACCCAAATTAGCCCTAGCAATTCCATTTTTTATTTCTTTCAATAAAGACGCATCCCATGGTTTAAAAGTTAAATTTCTAACATCAGCTACTCCAATTGAACCCAACTCTTTTAAACTCATTTCTTGACCATCGTATACACTAACCCTCACATTCTCTATCAAACCAGGAGTCGCCCTACCTGTCCTAATCGTTCCCACATCTTCCACAAACATGGCTACAATCTTATCTAAGCGGTTTTTTACTTCATCTGTTTTTAACATATACTAACAGTATATCACTTTCGTCTAACTTCCTTTAGCAAAGACATAATCTTCTTCATATCTTTTCTGTCTTTTTTTTCCATCTTCACTAAGTCAATATCCATTATTTTTTTGTCATTCATTATTTCATTTTAACACGTCAACATATCTCAAACCTCTCAATCCTACCAACTTTTACATTTTCACCACTTTTAGCAATAAATTCTTTAACTAAATCTCCTACTTTTTTAGAACCATCTTTAACAAAATCTTGTTCTAATAATTCCTGACTATCTCTAGGACTCATTCCTGCCACCTGCAAACACAAATCTTTGCCCAATCTAACAAAATCATCATTTTTAGCCACAAAATCAGTTTCACACAACAATTCGACCATAACCGCTAATTTACCATTTCCATGTTCATAACAAAAAACTCTTCCCTCGTGAGTTTCTTTATCAGCCCTCTTTTCCGCTTTCTTATAACCCTTCTCTTTCAAAATCTGTTTAGCTTTCCTCTCATCCCCATTAGCCTCTTCCAGGGCCATTTTAATCTCCATCATCCCTAAACCCATTTCTTGTCTTAATCTTTTAACTTGTTCAATTAGTTTTTTTGTATCCATATTTATAATATTTATAATTTATCAATCATGTAATTTTTAATCCTTAATAGCTTTAATAATTTCCTCGACTATTATAGTAATACTTTTAACATTATCATCGTTAGCCGGAATAGCTATATCGACAAAAGCAGGATCTGTATCAGAATCACAAATCCCAATCACCTTCACCCCCAATCTTTTAGCTTCCCTAACTGCTGTTTTTTCCGTCCCCACATCCACCACAAAAATAGCTTCTGGTATTTTCTCTAAAGAAACCAAACCACCCACAATCCTCTCCAATCTAGTAATTTCTTTTCTAATTACCGACTGCTCCTTTTTAGTCTTTTGTTGAAAAGCATCGCCCTTAATTCCCTCTTTTAAACTAGCCAATCTAGTAATATTTTTTTTAATCTGTTCCCAGTTAGTCATCGTCCCTCCCAACCACCTATCAGTTACATAAGGCATATTAACTTCCATAGCCATTCTTTTAACCACCTCTCTAGCCTGTCTTTTAGTTCCAACAAAAATTACCTTTTCTCCCCTCTTTACTACTCCCTTCAAATAAGCTCCTGCTTCTTCCAAAGCTTTAACTGTTTTAGCTAAATCAAAAATCTCTACCTTGTTTTTAGTTGTATAAATATTTTCCCTAGCCTTGGGATTAGTTTTGGATTTAGAATGACCCAAATGACAACCAGCTTTAAACAAATCTTCCATACCAATACTCAACTTATAGCTAAGTTTTTTTTCTTTCTTAACTATCTCTTTTTTGTCTTTTTTTTCCACCTCTTTAGTTTTTTTACTCACCTCTGCCTTCCTCAACAAAGCTTCATTCTTTTTCTTAATCGCTTCTTTCTTCTCCTTCTCCTTAGTCGCCTTCGACTTCATTACCAACTTATCTTCCGCAATTTCTTTACCAGTTAAATTTACTGTTTTCTTTTTCATATTTTTTCCTTATTTTAGTCGTTTTCAAAAATAAAATTAACGACTCTATCTAGAGTTTATTCCAATTCACCCAGGATTGTTTGGTAGTATATCACAAAAATTCAACAATCTACTCCCTAATTCGGTTTTTTCCAACTCATCCACTTACACTTAGGATAATTACTACATCCATAAAACTTCCTGCCTCTTCTAGTTTTTCTAATCACTCCCTCCGCTCCACACTCAGGACACTTAAATCCAGCTAACTCCTTATACTGTCTAGTATATTTACAATCAGGAAAACGGCTACAAGAAATAAACTTGCCAAATCTACCCACCCTAATCACCAATTCCCCCTCTTTACACTCTGGACACTTTTCACCTATCTTTTCAGTTTCTATCTTAACCCTCTCTGCTTTTTCCATCACCTTCTTAACTTGTTTATCAAAAACTTTCCAAAACCTTTTCATCATCTTTTTCCAATCCAATTTACCCTCAGCCACCTTATCCAAATCCTCTTCCATTCCTGCTGTAAAAGGCAAAGATAAAATTTCTTCAAAATTCTTAACCAAAAATTGATTAGTCGCCACACCTACATTAGTTGGCTTAAAACGTCGATTATCGTCTTTTTCTACATATTGTCTCACTTGAATAGTAGCAATAATCGGCGCATAAGTACTAGGTCGCCCAATCCCTTGTTTTTCTAAACTAGCAACCAAACTAGCATCACTATAACGAGGCGGAGCTTTAGTTTCTACCCCCTCTATATTAACTTTTTTAGCCTTTAATTTATCTCCCTCTGTCAATTTAGGCAATAACTGATCCTCAACTTTTTCCCCACTAATCCTCAAAAAACCATCAAACAACATCCGCACTCCTTTGGCCACCAAATGCGAATCTTTGTTAACTATATCCAACTTTGTCCTTTCCACTTTAGCCACCGACCCTTGAGTTGCCACTGCCCTTTTCCAGATCAATTCATACAATTTTTTCTCTCTACCTACCAATTCCATGGCTCTCTTATCAATATCACCAGCTTTAGTCGGTCTAATTGCCTCATGGGCTTCCTGAGCATTTTTAGATCTATTAGCAAATACCCTAACTTTTTCAGCCACATACTCCTGCCCATACTTCTTAGCTATAAATTTTCTAAAATCAGCAATTGCCTTAGATGACAAATTTACTGCATCAGTTCGGTGATAAGTAATCAAACCTTTCTCATATAATTTTTGAGCCACACTCATAGTTTGTTTACCTGACCAACCAAACAACCTTGAGGCAGTTTGTTGTAATTTAGATGTGGTAAAAGGCGGGATTGGACTTCTTTTACTTTCCTTGGCCACCACTTTCTCTACCACAAACTCCTTATCCCAAGCCCCAACCAGCTTATCAACCTTACTTTTCCTATCAAAAATCGTTTTAGTATATTGGTAATCTCCATCAAATAAAGCTATTTTTTGCTTAACCTCAACTCTGTCTTTGCCCACCTTAACCAACTCAGCCCCAAACTTACCAAAATCAACCCCAACTCTATAAAACTTTTCTTTTTTGAAAGCCTTAATCTCAGCTTCTCTCTCGCAAATCAATCTGACCGCCACCGATTGCACCCGACCAGCCGACAAACCTCTCCTAACTTTTCTCCATAAAACTGGTGATAAACTATAACCAACCACCCTATCCAATACTCTTCTAGCCTGCTGGGCGTTAACCAAATCCATATCTACCTGACCCGATTGCTTCAAAGCCCCTTCAACTGCTTCCTTGGTCACCTCATGAAAACTAATTCTCTTGATTTGCCCTTTTTTTAATTTTAATCGACTCCCCCCTTTAACCTTCTCCTCCACTTTACCTCGCTTACCTTTTTTAGTCTTCAAAACTACCAATTCAGTCGGGTGTAACAAAATCCACTCTGTATGCCAAGCAATTGCTTCTCCCTCTCTATCAGGATCTGTAGCCAAATATATCTCATCAATTCCTTTAGCCTGTCTCAATAACTCTTTAATCACCTTAACTTTAGCCTCATCAACCACATATTTCGGCTCAAAACTATCCAAATCTACCCCCATATTCGATCTAGGTAAATCTCTCAAATGACCTACTGTAGCCATAACTTGCCAACCGCTTTTAGCTAAATATTTTCCAATTGTTTTGGCTTTAGTCGGTGATTCGACTATTAAAAGTTTTTTTGTCATATCAGTCATTGTCGGTAATAATACCACTTATGTCAATCACTTCAATATTTCCAACCCATCTTTGGCTGTCTCCACCACCCCCGCCCCATTCTTAATTAACCAATTAACTCCTCCGCTATTTTTATCCGTTACTCTACCTGGTACCGCCATCACTTCCCTACCTTGTTTGGCCGCCTGACTAGCTGTCGCCAAAGTTCCACTTCTTCTGCTGGCTTCTACTACTAAAACCCCCTGACTCAAACCAGCAATAATTCTGTTTCTGGGCAAAAAAGACTGTCTGTTGGCTGGTTGACCCAACTTTTTTTCTGACACAATCAAGCCTCCCTTTTTCAAAATCAAATCATAAATCCATTTATTGGCCTGTGGAGAAACCACATCGACCCCACTGGCTAACACCGCTGTTGTTTTCCCTCCGGCTTTGATACAAGCATAATGAGCTTCTGCGTCTATTCCCAAAGCCATTCCCGATACCACCAACCAATCATTTTTCACCAATTCTGGCACAATTTTATTAACCATCACTTTGCCATAATCAGTCATCTGCCTGCTACCCACCACCGCTACTGTTTTTGGATAATTCAACAAAGACACATCTCCCAAACAATACAACCTTGAAGAACAATCTGATATCTGTCTTAATAATCGACTAAAACTATCCGCCTGCTTATTCACTACCACCGCTTTCATAACCTATTCTAAACCAACAACATCCATTTCCAAGCTGGCACCACCTTAATTTTAATCCCCTCAACCTCCAACTCTCCGTCTTCCTCCAAACTAATTAACCATCCCTCTTTTAATCCAAAAAATCGACAAGCCTTCACCAATGCTCTTATTTCCCTCTCTTTAGTCGATTCCATTTCCATATCCAAGCAAACCTGAATACATTTTTCTATTCTACCTTGTCCACCTACCACAAAATCACACTCATAATTATCTTCCGTTTTATACATAAAAACATCCTCGTACACACTCCTTAAATACCAAAAAACCACCGACTCCAATCTTCGACTCAAACTATCAACATCTTTAATATTTACCGCCCCCCACAAACCATTGTCTATTATAAAAACTTTCTTTCTAGCCAATTCCGTCTGTCTACCTGATTTCTCATATTTAGATAAAGTACTCAACAAATAAACCGTCTCCGCATAATCTAAATAATCATACAAACTATTTCGACCAATTTTTAAACCAGCTGATTTAAAGGTGTTGTAAATTTTATTAATCGAAAATTCTTTGGCATGACTAGCCAACAACTGACGCATAAAAAACTTAATATTTTTAACACTAGAAATCTGATATCTTTCCACCAAATCGTTATAAATCATAGTATTAAAATAATCCTGCAATATCGTCCTTTTTAAATCATTGTCTTTATTACCTGCCACTATCTCAGGAAAAGAACCATACATCAAAAATTGTTTAAACAAACTAATCGTCTTAGATTTACCCCGACTACTATAAATGTCTTTTTTAATTCCCTTAAAATCTAAATACTCAGACCAATATAAAGGTAATAATTCCACACTTATTCCCCTACCTCTTAAACTAGTCGCAATTTCCTTGCTCAACAATTTAGCATTAGAACCGCTAATAAATAATTTTTTAGACACCGAATCATCCATCCTTCTCACAAATTTTTGCCAACCACTTATATTCTGAATTTCATCAAAGAAAAAATACACCTCGTTTAACTTGTTATCAGCATATAATTCTCTATACGATTGTA
>QMND01000021.1 GCA_003647605.1 Candidatus Shapirobacteria bacterium
ATTATATATATGGCAACAAAAATACATTTTGAAAAAATCAGTAGACGCAGGAATTATACAAATACTTGAAATAAAAAATAAATAGTTATAAACTGTGTTTAATTAGTTAATATTTTACAAATTTTTATGCCACCACAAATACCATCTTTTCCCGGACAAACTCCCGCCGTGGAAGCAAATTTAGCTGCGGAAACACAAGTAGTTAAGGACATGCTTAAAACAGAGGCCGATAATCTCAAATGTCCAATTTTTTCCACCCCCATATACGAACAAGGGAGTGCAGTCCATGATGCAGAGTGGACGGTGTATAAAAAGGGAAATGACGATAGAGATTTTGCAGGCACGGAACCTTTTACGAGGCATATAGAAACTGTAGACGAAAGAGGTGATTTTGCTAGCTACATGATTGGAGCTAAAGAATCATTGCTACAAATAGCAAGCACTTTTGATTTGGGTTTGGATTCTACGGATAGAGTTGAATTAGATGTACAACAGTTTATACACTGGGACGGAGATACGGGATTGGTGTCTCGAAGAGAGTTTGGTATTGGTCTTCTTGTCTTTTCCAACACAAAAACAAATGAAGAGTTGGATAAACTGGCAAGACGACTTACTCAAGCTTATACAGAGTATAGAAATGCCAAGGAAAGAGGTGAAAGTCCTGTGGCTATGCCAGCAGAAGACAAAAGGATTAAATGGGGAGAGAGTCAGGAGACGGTCATCAATCCCCAAAAAAGCGACAAAATAAAATGGGGCAAGCGAACACTTAAAGATAGAGTTGTTGATGCGCTTAGGGCAGCAGGAAGAGCTTTTTAATGAGACGGTAAAGTAGGTTTGGTCGATTAAAAACCAACTATCACCTAAAATATGGTTTTTGGTGTAAAATGTCGGAATGTGGAAAGTAAATGATATTAGGAATATAGCCGTAATTGCCCATGTTGACCATGGCAAGACAACCCTAGTCGATGCTTTGTTAAAACAAAGCAAGTTGTTTAGGGACAATCAAGCTGAAATGGGGCAAAGCCGAATTTTGGACACTAATGACTTGGAAAGAGAAAAAGGTATTACTATTATGTCCAAAAACGCATCTATTCTTTATAAAGGCATCAAGATCAATATTATAGACACTCCAGGACATGCCGATTTCGGAGGAGAGGTAGAGAGAGTTCTAAATATGGCTGATAGCGCTTTGTTGATAGTCGATGCAGGCGAAGGAGTTATGCCACAAACTCGTTTTGTCTTAAAAAAGGCTATCGAGTTTGGTTTAAAAATTATTGTAGTAATTAATAAAATCGATAAAAAAGAAGCAGATTCGAAAGTAGTCTTGAATCAAATCGAGGATTTGTTTTTATCTATGGCAGTGGATGAAGATTTTTTGGATTTTCCAGTTGTCTATGCTATTGGCAGGCAAGGAAAAACATTTGAGAATATCCCCAATGATTTGGAAGTAGAAGCCGATGTAACCCCGTTACTTGAAGCAATTTATAAATACAGTCCTAGTTCAACCAAAGACAAAGATCAACCATTAAGAATATTAGTTTCCTCTTTCGAAAAGAATGAATATTTAGGAAAACTAGCATTAGGAAGAGTTAATAGTGGAAAAATTAGAGTTGGTCAGAGAGTTAAATTGATATCAGAAAATGAGGGTAAACTAGACAGTTTTAATATAGAAAAGCTTTATATCAACGAAGGAATTAGTAAAATTGAAGTGAATGATGCTGAAAGTGGCGAAATTGTCTATTTATCGGGTAATTCAGAAATTAAAATTGGTCAAACCATTGCTGATTTGAATGTAGAAAAAGCAATGAAAACTATTTCGGTAACTGAACCGACCATTAAGGCTAGCTTTGGACCAAATACTTCAATTTTAGCTCCTAATGAATCAACTTTTTTAACTAGTAGACAAATAAAAGACAGGTTGAAAAATGAAGTGGAAAGAGATTTAGGGCTAAGGATAGAAGACGACCATCAAGATAGCACTAAATTGATAGTAGCTGGCAGGGGTGAATTACACTTGGCTATCTTAATAGAAAAATTAAGAAGGGAAGGATATGCTTTAGAAATTGGTAAACCAGAAGTAGTTTTAAAAAGAATTGGAGGAGTTATTTGTGAACCAGTTGAAGAATTAACTATTTTGACTTCTCAAGATTACGTGGGGGTAATTAGTTCAGAATTGGGCAAGAGAAGAGGTGAAATGTTAGACATGAGTACTTCAGCTGATGGAAGTGTTAGAATGATTTATAAAATTAGTGAAGAAAACAGTCTTGGCTTGAGAAGTATTTTGATTAGTCAGACTAGGGGATCCATGTCTTTGAGTTATTCTTTTTTAGGTTTTGAGCCAAAACAAGAAAGCCACTCTGGCCAAAGAAACGGGGTTATGATTGCTTCTAAATCTGGTAAGTCTTTGTCTTATGGTTTGGATTTGACCCAAAAAAGAGGCATTATGTTTGTATCTCCAGGCGAAGATATTTACGAGGGTCAAGTGGTTGGTTTAAGACCAATAGAAAGAGATCTAGAAGTAAATGTTTGCCGAGGTAAACAATTGACTAATATGAGAGCAGCTGGTAACGACGATACTATTAGTTTAACTCCAGCTACTAAATACAGTATAGAAGAATGTTTGGACTTTATTGAAGAGGATGAGTTGATAGATGTAACACCCAAAGCAGTTAGGTTAAGAAAAAAATATCTAAGTAGGTTAGACAGACTAAGACAGAGTCGGAAAAAGAAAAAGTAGACATCGTTAGTGAATATCGTTCTAAAATCGTTTATAATGGCAGAATGTCTAGTCAAATGGACTTGAATGACGTTGAATACTTAGCTCAATTGTCCAAATTGTCCTTAAGCCAAAAACAACTGAAAAAAATTTTGGTCGATTTAAGAGCAATTATTGGTCACATGAGCAAGGTTTCAAAAATGAAATTATCTAAAAAAATACCAAGAACCAATCGTCTAGGAAATGAGCAAAATGTATGGAGAGAGGATGTGGTCGAGACGTCATTAAACCAAGAGGTGGCGCTTAAAAATGCTAAAAGAAAATACAATGGTTATTTTGTAGTTAAACAGCTGGTGAGGAAAACAAAATGATGTTAATGGATTTATCAATACCTGAGTTATCTAAACTTTTGGTAGCTAGGAAAATTTCTTCTGTAGATTTAGTAAAAGAATCATACAAGAGAATAACAGCTTGGGATGGTCAACTAAACAGCTTTATTAGCCTGAAAGATAAAAAAATAGCAATAAGAGAGGCTAATATCTTAGACAAAAACAGAACTAAAAACAGCGGAGCTTTGTATGGATTAGTTTTTTCGATGAAAGACGCATACCTTGCCTTAGGTACAAAGACTACCTGTGCTAGTAACATGCTCAAAAACTTCAAGTCACCATATTCTTCTACTGTATACCAAAAGTTAAAGTCAGCAGGTGCAATTTTGATAGGTAAAAATAATTTAGATTCATGGGGACACGGAGGATCCACTGAGAATAGCGACTTTGGTGTAAGTAAAAATCCATGGGACCAAAAACGGGTGGCTGGTGGTTCTTCTGGTGGATCAGCCATAGCCGTAGCAAGCAGAATGGTAAATTTTGCAATCGGCGAGGATACGGGAGGGTCAATCCGTAATCCATCCAGTATGTGTAATATTAGTGGACTAAAGGTGAGTTATGGTAGAGTTAGTCGATGGGGAACTATTGCCTATGCGTCCTCCTTAGATACCGTAGGACCGATGGCTAAAAGTTCCGAAGATTTGGCGTATGTTTTACAAGAAATGGCTGGCGCGGACAAAAAAGATGCCTCTAGTGCCCAAAAAAAGTTAGATGACTATATATCTAACCTCAAAAAAAGAATAAAGGGTAAAAAGATTGGTCTAGCCAAAGAATTTTTTAGTAAAAACATTGACCCTGAAATAGAAAAAATAGTAAGAAAGGTGGCAGAAAGATTGACAAGGTTGGGGGCCGAAATTGTGAATGTCAGTATACCTCATTTGAACTATGGTATTTCAATATATTATTTGATAGCTTTAAGCGAGACCAGCTCGAATATGGCTAGATACGATGGAGTGAGGTATGGAAACAAAAGAGAAAGCTTAAGTCCCGAGACGATAAAAAGAATAATATTAGGTACATACGCTTTATCGGCCGGATATGCGGACAAGCTGTATAAGAAGGCTCAAAAGGCTAGAACTGTATTGATTGATGAGTACAGGCGTGTTTTTAAAAAGTGCGATGTGTTGTTGGCCCCAGTTACACCAAGTAAACCCGCCAAGATAGGAGAGTTGATCAATGATCCTGTAAAGAACTTTTTAGAAGATTTGTATACAGTGACTGTCAATGTGGCCGGATTGCCAAGTTTAGCTATTCCCGCCGGGTTTACAAAGGACAATTTACCAATTGGAGTACAATTAATAGGAGAAAGGTTTCATGAAGCCGAGCTGCTAAACATTGGATACAAATATCAACAAAATTTTAGAGATTATAAAAAAATTCCAACAACGATTAAAAATTAAAACATACCAATACAACTATGAAAGAACAAACAGGAAAAAGATATGTGTTAGTGAGAGGTGGTGGAACCATTGGTAGTGTAGAAGTAAACGGAACTAGAGTGGCGGGGGAAGGACGCGTATCTTTTGAGGGGCATTATCAGGGCGGGCAACCTGACACAGAGGCCGTTGCATATACTGGATTGAGTGAAAATAATTGCGAATCTGTTTTGGGTGCTTTTGCAGACACAGTTGCAGGAATGCTAGACAACGGGTTGGGGATTGTTGTGACCCATGGAACAGATAGTATGGAAATTACCGCAAGACATTTAGACAGTGTCTTGGGTGACAAGTTGCAACGATTAGGGATACCGGTTGTCCTAACTGGAGCTAATAGACCGATTACTGATCCAGAGACTGATGCTTGGAGAAATTTACATCTGGCTCAAGAGACAGCCATGAGGTTGGGTCAGGGTGGAGTTTATGTAGCTTTTCACGGAAAAATTATCCCAGCCGAAACTATAGTTAAAGAACCATATATTCCAGGTATAAGTACAGAGATGCACTATATTAGTACAGATGATCCTGGTTACGAAGATTTATTAAGGCGGCACGAGGCATGGCGAGAGGAAATGAGGGAACAAATATTGGAAGAGTTTAGATTAACAGATGTTGATGGTGGTAAAAATAATCAAATACAGATCTATCGGGCTAATTTAATCCCAGAAGAACAGGTGGATATAGACGAAGAAACACTGGAAGATGCCCGTGCAATCGTGGTAGTTCTGTATCACTCCAGCACCGCATATACGGCTGAACAAAAAATGTCGGTGGCAAATAAAATTGCCGATTGGACAATGAGAGGAATACCAGTATTTGGTGTAACCGAAAACGGAGAACCTGTACAAATAGGTTTGTATGAAACAGCGAAAGCTCTAGACGATGCCGGTTTAATAGCTTCATCCTTGGCAGATTTAGACACAGCAGTATTCAGACTGATGGCTATATTGACAAGCAATCCAAATGTAATTAAATCGGAAATTATTAGGTTAATGACCCATGAAAACAAAGAATAAATACAAATTGGTTTGTGGTTTAGAAATACATGTAGAGTTAAAAACTGCATCTAAAATGTTTTGTGGTTGCAAAAATGACCCTTTTGGGGCAAAAAAACCAAATATTTATACTTGTCCTGTTTGTTTGGGTTTGCCTGGCGCTCTACCTGTACCCAATAAAAAAGCCATAGAATGGATAATCCGTCTGGGTTTAGCCTTGAAATGCCCAATTAACACATTTTCCAAATTTGACAGAAAGCATTATTTTTATCCGGACTTAGCCAAAGGTTATCAAATTAGCCAATACGACATACCTTTTTGCGGACCAACTACGTTAAAAACAACAGAAGGGATTATTAGAATAAACAGAATTCATCTAGAAGAAGACACTGGAAAACTACTACATCAGACTGTTGATGGGGAACAAGCAAGTTTGGTTGATTTTAACAGAAGCGGTGTCCCGTTGATTGAAATCGTGAGCGAGGCAGACATAAAAAGTTCTAAACAGGCAGTAGAATATGCAAAAAAATTAAGAAGGATTATTAGATTTTTGGGGATTGCTGATTGTGATATGGAAAAAGGGGGGATGAGGCTGGAAGCGAATATTTCATTAAAAAAAGATAATGATGTTAGCTTACCAAATTATAAGGTTGAAGTAAAAAATATAAACTCCTTCCGCTATATGCAAAAAGCAATTGAATACGAGATACAAAGACAGAAGAAAATACTATCGAAAGGGAAACAACCGATACAAGAAACAAGGGGGTTTAATCCACAAACAGGAAAAACTTTCAGTCAAAGACAGAAGGAAGGTGCTAAAGATTACAGATATTTCCCAGATCCTGATTTGTCACCAATTTTTTTTACAAAAGAACAAATTGAAGAGATAGCTAGGGATGTTCCGGAGCTACCATCGGACATTAAGAAAAGATGGATAAAAAAATATGGAATTAGAGATAAATGTGTGGACCGATTGGTTAAAAACAGTGAGCAGGTCAAATGGCTAGAAAAACTATTTAGTTTGGCAGCCAAAAAACAAATAAATCCGAATAAACTAGTCAAGGCGATTTTAAATAAAAAAATAAATTGTGACTTGACTACAAGCGTAAATAAAGCACTTAGTCTTTTTGTTACACAAAATAGCAAAAAACAACTTGATATACGACTGTTAGAAAAAATTGTTAACGATGTCATGTTGTTATATCCTGCTCAAGTTGAAGCATTTCGAGCAGGAAAAACAACATTAATAAATTTTTTTGTGGGTCAAGTAGCAAAAAAGGTGGGGAAAGGTGTGGACATACAGCAAATTCGACAATTTTTTGAAAAAAAACTGTTAAAGAAAAAGTAGACACTTGAGTTTTAGGCTAAGAAATTTATAATTTAGTTTATGCAAAATAAAAAAAATATAGTCGGAGGGGTAATTTTAGTTGTAGTTATATTGTTTGCTTTTTTGGTTTTTCAGTCAAAAAGAAGTAAAAACATAAGCGTAGCAAAAAAAAAGGAAGGGCCAGCCAAATGTGTGCTTTATTACGGATCAACTTGTCCTCATTGTAAGATTGTTGAAAAGTGGCTGGAGGAAAATGAGAAAATAAAAGATAAGTCGGGCATAGTTTTAAAAGAAATTTATCAAAACAGAGATAACTTAACTGAAATGAGTGATAGAGCTAAAGAATGCGGTGTGGCTACTAAAGGGGGAATAGGAGTTCCATTTTTGTATGATCACGGTAAATGTTTAATGGGAGATCAGCCGATAATTGATTATTTTAAAGAAAATTATAAGGAATGATTTTTGTTAAACCAGTTTATGCCACTTGTCCAGTTTGTGTAGTAGCCATAGGTAGTGGTTTAGTAATTGCTGAAAAATTAGGTGTAGACGATTTGGTAGCCTCGATTTGGATTGGGGCATTATTAACAGCTTTTGCGATTGCTTTTGGTTATAAAATTAAAAAAATAAAATTTAAAAATCCAGAGTTTAGTTGGTCGATTATTTTTTATGTTTTAAATGTAGCAAGCTTTGGATTGATGGGAAAATTGAACCAACCAATGTGTAAATTGTGGGGAATTGATAAAATATTTTTGGGTATAAGTTTGGGAACTACGGTGGTGTGGTTGGGAAAATACATAGATAAATTGTTGAGAAAGATAAACAATAATAAAGTTTTTGTGCCCTTTCAAAAGGTCCTGTCTCCCCTGCTTTTAACTTTAATACTTAGCTTAATTTTTAATTATTTAATTTGTTAAAAAATGAAAAAAACAACAATTGATCAAAAAGAAATCAGTAAATTATTAGAAAAAATTAAAGCAGCCCAGGTAGGCAATAAGTTAGATCTATCTTCTGATGAAGACTTGTCTATAGCCATAATGAATTTAATTAGTATAGAGGAACATATGTTTTTTACGGCTGCCAAAACTGGCAAAATTGGCTATTTGAATTTGCTTCAAGAAACCCGACAAATGAGAAAAAAGTTATTGAAGAGGATTATAAAAGATTACGAAGGTGAAGTTTGGTGTATCTCTAAACATTTGTTAGCCAGCTCAATGAGACTGAGCGAGGTGGGAACTAAGAGTTTGGCAAAAGGGAAAAAAGAAGAAGCCTTTGATTTTTTCAAAATGGCCTATCAACTTTATTCTACTTTTTGGGGGCTAAACCTAGGAGTGATTAAGAGCAAAAAGCTTAAACTTTCAATAAAAAAGAGGGGGCAAAAAGAAAAAGAAATAAAGAAAGAAAGTGGTATAATAAATAGGAAAAATAGTCTATTCGAAAAAA
>QMND01000022.1 GCA_003647605.1 Candidatus Shapirobacteria bacterium
CTCTTAACACTATCAACTTACCTCGAATTCATTTCCTTTCTCCTTCTCATCCCAACAACCAAATTCCCACTATTACTCCCACCCCTACCCCTATCAAACAACAAACAATCATAGCTAATAACGGTTCAACTGAACCATCTCAACCAAACCTACCAACTCCAACCATAATCCGCCATCAGATAAAAAAAGAATATCCACCAGTTGACGCTGATGTTGGAGTAGCCAGATCTGGTCAAATTCGCTTTAAAGTCGAATGGCCCCGAGCTATCAATGCTTTTTACAAAAACCCTTTATTGGGAACTGGTTTGGGATCGCTAGGCTTAGCAACTGATAATGATTATTTGAGAATATTAGGCGAATCTGGCATTTTGGCTTTTATATCTTTTTTTGCCATTCCTTTTTTCCTAATTATAAAAACTCTAAAAATAAAAAAAACAAAACACAAATGGCACCTAATTATGCTTTCAGCCCTGTTAACCACTTTAGCCAATGCCACCTTCATAGATGTATTTGAAGCCTCTAAAACCGCTTACCTCTTTTGGATTATGATAGGAGTTTACTATCAAATTCTTAATTTCTATGAAAAAGAAAAATAATTTGTTGGCCACTGTTTTAATCTTTTTTTGTCTAACAATTGGTCTAATACTTAGACTTTACAACTTAAATTCAGCCATTGCTGATCATCATTCTCATCGTCAAGCCGACACTGCTTCCGTTAGTCGACACTTACTTCAAAAAACTGGTACCTTTCTAATTCCTACCTACCACGATATTTCTAATGTTCAATCTGGATTAGACAATCCCCACGGATATCGCATGGTTGAAATGCCTATCTATAATTCAATTTCAGTCTATTTTTATAAAATTTTTCAACCTATTTTTCCTAACTTAAATATAGAAATTTCTAGTCGTTTAGTTTCCGTTATCTTCAGCCTATTATCAGCTAGTTTAATTTTTTCTTTAGTTTACAAATATAGCCATCTTTTTTGGCCAGCCTATTTAAGCATGTTGACTTTTTTAATTAATCCTTTCTCAGTTTACTATTCTCGAACTATTCTACCCCAATCAACCGCCATCTTTTTTATGCTTCTATCTTTAAATTTGTTTAATTCTCACATATTTTTGGCCAGCATCAGTCTTAGTTTGGCTATTTTAACTAGCCCCTTTACTGCCATTCTAGCTTTCCCTGTTTTAATTTTCTTAGGTCTACAAAAATATCCCAAACAAAAAATTTCGTTAACCATCTTTCACTTCGTCCTTTTTTCAACTATTAGTTTAATCCCTTTTTTATTATGGCGAAATTGGACAAAACATTTTATAGCCGGCGTTCCTTTCAACAAATGGCTGTTCATCAAGGACCGTCATTTTTTGGGGGTTAACAACTGGACACCTGACCCTCCATCTACCTTTTGGCAATCACTCATTCCCTTCAAAGCCTATTGGTTCAAGTGGTTATTCTTAAAAAGAATCAGCCAATTAATTCTAGGCACTTTTGGCGTCGTTCCCCTATTCCTGTCTTTCGTTTATCGACACAAAAAAATACCTCAATTACTCATAAGTTTTTGGTCGGCTATCACTATCTATTTTATTTCTATTGCCGGTGGCAACATTCAACACGACTATTATCAAAGCCTAATTTTACCTTATCTTTTTACCAGTATCGGTATCGGCCTTTATTACATTAGCCGTTACACATTTACTAACAAACTAATCGCTAAACTTTCAGTTATTTTGATTTTAATTATTTTCAATTACCTAAGTTTTGACCAAATCAAAGAGTTTTATAAAATTAATAACCCCATTATTATTGAAGCAGGTCAAAAAGTTCAACAATTAATACCAAAATCTGCTTTAGTTATTGCCCCCTACACCGGCGACACCGCTTTTCTTTACCAAACTCAACACTCTGGTTGGCCGACTCAAATTTATGATGTCAAAAAACTTTTTGCCAACCAAGCTATTTATCTAGTTTCTACCACTTTCGATAATTACACCCAAAAAATGATCAGCAAATACCCATCTATTTATAAAGACAAAAAGTTTGTTATCTTAAAAATATACACCCCACCAAATGAAAGCTAAAATTTTAATGATTACCCCTTATCTGCCTTATCATTCCCAAGCCGGCGGTCAAACTCGATCCTTCTATTTAATCAAACACCTGTCCAAAAACAATCTAATCACCCTAGTCTGTTTTACTAGAGACAAGACCGGTCTATCTGAGCTTAAAAAATACTGTCAAAAAGTCGTTATTGTCAAAAGAGGCAAAACTTGGGATCTCAAAAAAATCCTTAGGACTGGTTTTAGTCTCAATCCCTTCTTAATCAGCAACTATCTAGACAAAACTCTCAAACAAAAAATTCGACAAGAATTAGATAGTCAAAAATATGACTTAATCCACAGCGAGTGTTTTTACTTAATGCCTAATATTCCCAAAAGCAAAACTCCTGTTATTTTAGTCGACCAAACTATCGAATATGCTGTTTATCAACATTTTGTTGAATCACTAAAAGGCTGGAAATCCTTGCTTAAACCACTATTGTGGATTGACGTTCTCAAGCTTAAATTCTGGGAAACGTACTATTGGAAACACACCCATACGGTTACAGCCGTTTCTCAAGAAGATCGTCAATTAATGTCTAAACTGTCAGGCCGATCAGATATACAATTAATCAACAACGGAGTCAGCCAAACCTTCTTTAAAACCAAAAAAGGGGGGGCTAAAACCAAATACCCATCTATTCTTTTTGGGGTTTCTAATATGAAATGGATGCAAAACAAAGAAGCGGTTTTTTTGTTGCTTAAAGACATCTGGCCCAAAATTAAACAAGCTATTCCATCCGCCAAATTATTCATTATTGGCCGACACTCACCTCAGGTCTTCAAAAACTATCAAAGTTCAGACATTATCATTAAAGAAGCTGACCAAAAAGGTCTTAAACATGATCCTCAATACTATTACCAAAAGTCATGGATACTTTTGGCCCCCATCAAAAGCGGTGGCGGATCTAGAACCAAATTTTTTGAGGCTATGGCTAGCCGATTAGCCATTGTTACTACCAAGCAAGGCATTGAAGGTATCGCCGCCAAAAATCAAGTTGAAGCCGTCGTCAGTCCCTACCAAAAATTAGCTTCAGCTTCAATTAAACTACTTAAAAATAAACAAAAAAGAAAACAAATCGGTCAATCAGCCCATCAGCTATGCCTCAAGCAATACTCCTGGTCTAAATCAGCCCAAAGTTTAAATCAACTCTATCAAAAAATTATCAAAAGTAATGAAAAATAAACAACCAATTATTCTGTCAACTATCATTCTTAATTATAATTCTGGCGACTACTTACTCAAATCTACCCAAAGTCTTTATAAATCTAAATTGAAAGATTTTATAGAAATAATTGTAGTTGATAACGCCTCCACTGATAGGTCTTTTCAACAACTTTTCAAATTCAAAAACAACTTATCCCACCCAAAAATAAAATTAAAATTTTTAGCTTTAAATAAAAATCTAGGCTTTTCAACTGGCAACAATAGGGGATTAAAGAAAATTAATTCAAAATCCAAATATGTTTTATTTCTTAACCCCGATACTACTGTTAATCCTAACACAATTCAACAAAGCATCAATTTTCACCAAAAAAATCCTCAAGTCGACGCTAGCACTTGTAAAATAATTTTAGCTAAAACAAACCAAACTCAACCAGAATGCCACCGAGGTTTTCCCACTCCCTGGCGATCCTTTTGTTACTTTTCCGGCTTATCAAAATTATTTCCCAAATCAAAACTGTTTAGTGGTTACTTTTTAGGTCATTTAAACAGAAATAAAGTTCATCAAATTGAAGCTTGTGTCGGTGCCTTTTTAATGGTCAAAAAATCTATCGGCCAAAAAATTAATTGGTGGAACCAAAAGTATTTTTTCTATGGAGAAGATTTGGATTTTTGTTTTCAACTCAAAAAACATAATTTTAAACTTTATTACAACCCCAACTGCCAAATTACTCACTATCAAGGCATTTCTTCAGGAATCAAACAACAAAGCAAAAAATTAAGCCAAGCCAGTAGACAAACCAAAATCCGCTCTGCCAAAGCCTCAACTCAAGCAATGAGGATTTTTTATCAACTAAATTATTTTGACAACTATTCCAATCTAACTAAATTTATAGTCAACCAAGCTATTAATCTGCTCGAAAAATACCGAGTCTTCAAAGCTAAATACTTGTAAACTATTAAAAAAATAAATAATTAAAATATGAAACATATAATCATTGATGCCCGCTTATATGGCCACCAACACACCGGTATTGGCCGTTATACCAAAAATCTTCTCACCCACCTTAGCCAACTCAAAGATTTTAAGCAATACAAATTCAGCTTAATTATCAATCATCGGCAAAAAAAACAAATTCAATCAGATCTAAACAATAAATTTAATTTAATCACCACCAACATCCCTCACTATTCCTTGGCCGAACAATTAAAATTACCTTTTTTAATCTACAAACAAAAAGCCGACTTAGTCCACTTCACTCATTTCAACAAACCCTTGTTTTACTTCAAACCATCTTTAATCACCATTCACGACCTCATCAAACATTTCTCCAAAGGTAAAAACACTACCACCAAAAATCCCTTATTATATTGGCCTAAATATTGGGCTTATCTTATATTGACTTTCATCAATATAAAACTAAACCACATCATTGTCCCCAGTAATTTTTGGCGCCAATATCTACTTAAACACTTCAACATCTCAGCCAAAAAAATCATTACCACCCACGAAGCCGTCGACCCTTTCTTTTTAAAACAAAACAAAAAACTTAACTCTAAAACCCAAAATTACATCATCTACACTGGCAACTTGTATCCTCACAAAAATATTAAAGTCGTTCTTCAAGCCCTCATTAAACTTTCCAATCTAAAACTCAGGATAATCTCTACTCACAACATCTTCACAAAACGCACCAAAAAATTAGTCAAAAAACTAAATATATCAAAACAAGTCCAATTTTTAGGTCATTTAAACGATAATTTATTCAAAAGAAATTACCAAAAAGCTTTGGCTTTAGTTCACCCATCCTTTATGGAAGGTTTTAGCCTAACCGGTTTAGAGGCCATGTCCTTATCTTGTCCGGTTATTGCCAGTAACAGTTCTTGTCTACCTGAAATTTATCAAAAGTCGGTTCTCTATTTTGATCCCAACAACCGCCAACAATTAGTTCAACAAATTAAAAAACTTCAAAATTCATCTCGCTTGCGACAGCAACTAATTAACAGGGGACTCAAACAAGTCAAAAAATATTCCTGGTCAAAATGTGCCCAACAAACTTTAGATTTTTATAAAAAAATCTTAAAAAACAAATGAGCAAAAAACCAAAAGTGGCCATTTTCTATGATTGGCTCAATCAATGGGGTGGAGCCGAACGGCTACTTTTAGATATTCTCCAAATATTTCCTCAAGCCAGTTTATTTACTTCAGTTCACCAACCAAACAAAACTAGTTGGCTACCACCGTCAATCAAAATTAAAACTTGCTTTCTAAACAAATTTAAAATGTTCAAAACCAATTCAATTTTATCCTTGCTACTTCAACCCATAGCCATCGAACAATTTGATTTTTCTAATTTCAATATTCTCATTTCTATCTCATCGATGCACGGCAAGGCATTGTTAACATCTCCCCAAACTACCCACATTAATTATTGCCTCAATCCCAATCGTTATCTTTATAAACACTCAAGCTTACTAGCCAAACTTTACCAAAAAATTGATTTTATCTATGCTCAACGGCCCGACTATTATTTAACCATTTCACCTTATATCCAAAAACAAATTAAAAAATACTATCAAAGATCGTCAACCGTCATCCCCCCAGGCACCGATCTATCCCTGTTTAAATTACCAGCAAAACAAAATCGCCAAAATTATTTCCTAGTCGTCTCTCGTCTAGTCAAACATAAAAAAATTGACCTAGCCATCAAGGCTTGCCAACAACTGAAAATCAAATTAAAAATAGTTGGCACTGGCCGACACTCGAATTATTTTAAACATATAGCTAATCATCAATATGTTGAATTTTTAGGTCATGTTTCAGATAAAGAGTTAGTTAAACTCTACCAACAAAGCCAAGCTTTAATTTGTCCTCAACTTGAGGATTTTGGCCTGACCGCCATCGAAGCCCAAGCCTGCGGTACTCCTGTCATCGCCTTAAACAAAGGCGGATACCCACAAACTATTGTGCATCAAAAAACAGGCATTTTATTTGATCAACAAACTGTTACACGCCTCAAATCGGCTATCAAACAATTTCAACAACTAAAATTTTACCCTCAAACTTGTTCCAAAAATGCTCACCATTTTTCTAAAACCAATTTCATGTTAAACTTTTACCAACAAGTCATAAAACTATGGCAAAAACAACCAAAAAAAATCCCCACCATTACATAGCCATTTTGTGTGGAGGCACCGGTCCTCGGCTTTGGCCCATGTCTAGAGCTAGTCGCCCCAAACAATTTATCAAGTTATTCAATCAACAATCACTTCTATCTCAAACCATTAAACGCAGTCTTAAAATAGTTTCTCCAAAAAATATCTTTATCGTTACCAATCAAAAATATTTAAGCCAAATTAAAAAAGAATTACCAAAAACTATTCCTAACCAAAATATCTTGGCTGAACCACGCAAAAAAAACACTTTAATGGCCATTTTGTTTGCTTCCGTTAAAATCCAACAAATCGATCCCCAATCTGTTATTACTTTTATGCCAGCTGACCATTTTATAGACAAAGTTCCTAATTTTGTTAAAAACATTCAAGACTCAGCCAAACTGGCTTCAACTACAAAATCTATCGTAATTTTAGGAATTAAAGCTACTAGACCAGATCCTTCTTATGGTTATGTTTTAACCAAAAAAATGTCCATAGGCCCAGTTCGGCGAGTTCTAAAATTTATCGAAAAACCAAAAAACAAACAGGCCAAAAAATTGTACAAAAAGAAAAATGTTTTTTGGAACTCTGGCATCTACACCCTCAACCCCCAAACCATTTTCGAAGAAACAGAAAAATATCAACCCCAGTACTCCCTTAATTTATTAACAAACAAAACCAATCTAGCCTACCAACAATGTCCTCATTTATCCATTGACACGGCTATATCTCAAAAATCAAAACGACTTCAATTGATTCCAGCTACTTTTAAATGGAGCGATGTAGGAGAATGGGAAACCATATATAAACAACTCAAAAAAGACAAAAACAAACACGCCAATTTGAGACAAAGCCAATATCTTAGTTACCAATCCAAAGGTTGTTTGATTAAAGCTCCTACTAAAAAACTAGTCGGTTTAGTTGGAGTTGAAAACCTAGCCATCATCGATACCGAAGATGCTCTTTTGGTTTGCGATCTCAGTCGGGCTTTTAATGTTCGCGATTTAGTTGGTCAAATCGTTTCTTCTTCCCAACAAGCCGACTATTTTTTAAAAAACAAATCAAACAAGTGAAACAGTATCCATCTCCCCAAAAAAAATTTTACAAACAAAGAATTTTTTTATTTACTATTTTCAAAAGATTGTTAGATATTTTTTCCTCTATCTTTTTGATAATCTTTTTCTCTCCTGTTTTAATCCCAGTTGCTATTTTAATCAAACTAAGCTCGCCTGGACCAATTATATTCACCCAAAAAAGAGTCGGTAAAGACTCAAAACCTTTTTTAATGTACAAATTTAGAACTATGTATAGCGGCGACAACGATGCTAGGCTAAAACAATACCCTAAATTATGGAAAAAATACAAAAAATCGGATTGGAAACTACCTCTCAAAGAAGATCCACGAGTTACCCCCATTGGTAAAATTATCAGAATGCTTAGTCTTGATGAATTTCCCCAAATGCTCAACATCTTCAAAGGAGAAATGTCTTTAGTTGGACCACGAGCCTACCGAGAGACCGAGTTACAAGAATACACTAAAAAATACCCTAAAACTAAAAAATATATCAAAATCATTCGTTCAGCCAAACCAGGTCTAACTGGATTATGGCAAACCTCGGGACGAAACGACCTATCTTTTGAACAACGAGCTAAAATGGACGCTTCTTATATAAAAAACCGCTCCTTTCGCCAAGAATTGCTTATCATCCTCAAAACCCCCTTTTCCATGATTTCCAGGTGGTAAATTTTTTCATCATTCCTTTTTGTTATGAATCAACCTATACATACCCATAACATACTATTGTGTTATAATATAGACA
>QMND01000023.1 GCA_003647605.1 Candidatus Shapirobacteria bacterium
AAAATACAAAGTGTTAAAAGGATTGAGATTAATAAGAAACCTGATGGTTAAAGATATTCCAAAAGAACTTTTTTCTGGAATCGTAGAAGTTGATGAAACCTATCTTGGAGGACAAAAGAAAAACAAAAGAAAGAGTCAGCTAAAAAAAGATAAACAAATTTTTGAAAAAGAATCAAAAAGAGGTTTTGGAACAACAAAACAACCAATCTTTGGAATATTATGCCGATCAGGCAAAGTTTATGCCAAACTAGTTGACAGGACAGAAGCTGGAGATTTATTACCAATTATCAGTGGCAGAGTAAAAGTAGGTACAAGGATTTGTTCAGATACCTGGAGAGCTTATACAGGACTAGCTACCAAAGGATATGTCCGAGGTAAAAACCATATTAATGGATTAGAAGGATTTTGGGGTTATTTAAAAAGACAATTGGCTTCTAGAGGTGGGATCAGAAGAAAACGGTTACCTCTATATCTAGCTGAATATGTTTGGAGGTATAATCATAGAAAATTATCAATTAAGCAACAGGTTAACAGACTATTAAATTTAGTGGCTAAAATTTAACTTTATTTAAGCCTTTTTTTATCTGTTTTTATCTGCTAAAATAAACTCATGGAATTCATATTGCTAGCATTGCTTGGGCTCACCATGGGGCTTGTTACATCAATCTCAGGTGGTGCGGGCGTTTTTGCTGTCCCCACAATGCTAGCATTCGGGATCCCGCCCATAAATGTGCTCGCACTCAACCGCACTTCTGATGTAGGTGTTGTTTTCGGAGCCTTACGCAAATATCACAAATCCAAAAACATTGACTGGAAACTTGCCTTATTAGTTGCAATTCCATTGAGTATTGGAGCACTCGCCGGTGTAAATTTTGTTATCAATATTCCAGAAAATATACTCAACTACATTATACTTGCTGGGGTCTTCGTCGGAACTTTTTTCCTGCTTAAACCAATTAAGCCACAGCAAGTTACCCAATCAAAATCTTTCAGCAAACTTGGCTACGTTTTCTTGCTCGCAGTTGGTTTTTGGAGTGGTGCTCTCGGCATGGCAGGAGCCACATTTGCGGTTCTTGTACTCGCACATTTCTTTAACAAAACATTCTTACAGGCAAGAGCAACAGACATTGTAGCTGCAATACCTGAAACGCTTATTTCAACAACGGTACTATATTTTGGATCAACCGTTTCATTTGCTTTTCTACTCACAATACTTGTTTCAAGTTTTGTAGGAGCATGGGTGGGATCCCATTTAGCAGTTAAACACGGTAGTGTTTTCATCAAGAGAGGAATGATTTTAATTTCAATAGTTATGATCATTAAAGTCATAGTTGATTTCCTATAAAAACAGATGAAATTCATCGCCTAACACAGAATATGCGGTTCCGTTCGTCGTTGTACCTCCCCCCTCACTCCACCCATGTTTGCCAGTAGTAAGCACTTCGTGCAATTATGCTACTGGCAAACATCGCATATACTGAAACGTTATACGACATTTGAACTTTGGTCTATTATCGAATTATATATAAAATAATGTGACTTTGACTTAAGGGTAAAAAAGTGTGTTTTTTTTGATATGTTTTGACCATAGATTTCAGTAAAAGTTTAGATTACAATTTTCAGATGAAAAAAAACATATCAATTCTCGTCGTATTATCGGTTGTCCTTTTTGTCACCAACCAGCTCGTAAAAATGGTTTTTCATCAGCAAATAAAATCAGATATTGGTGTCCTAGTTGCCATAAATCATTTGGACGGAAACAAAAACTACCTTCAAAGTGGAAAGATTTTTTTAATTTCTATTGCTTAGTTTTAAGTAAAACCAATCGTGAATCTTTAGTTAAACAAAAAGGAATTAGCCGTAAAACACTAGGATTAAGCTTTAAGAGTTTTTTTGACTACCCCTTATCACCAAGAATTGTTTGGCAGATATTACCACCAAAATTATTATCATCAAACAAACCATGGGTTTATGGCACTGACGGTAAATGGTTGCATAGAAAAGGAGTAATTCTTAACCATAGAGATATTGCTAACAAAGAAAATCTGTGGTGGTCTAGCCATCCTAGTGAGTCATACTATGCCTATCATAAAGATTTGCTTAAATTATCAACACTACTGAGTAAAAATCATTTACCAATTGGCACTGTCAGTGGCTGGAAAGGGTCGACTGTATCTGCAATAACCAGTAACTTTGGCAAGATTCCTTATCAAAGGTGTTTAATCCATATTTTAAGATCAGTAAAGACATTATTACCAAAAAAAAGTCCAATAATAGCTACTCGAAAATTACGCCAAATTGCTTTAAAAATTATTCATCTTAAAGATGAAATAGAAATCTGGCGTTGGCAGGAAAAACTAATTGATTGGAAAATTGAACATGGCAAGTTATTAACTACTAAAACAATAGGTAAAAATACTAAAAAGGAATGGTGGTACACTCATGGGAATTTACGAAGAGCTTGGCGTTTACTGACCAAAGACCATGACCCTTTTTTCACCTATTTAAACTCTGAATTAATTCCTAAATCAAACAACTCTTTGGAAGGAGTAAATAGCCAATTAAAACAAAAACTAGGAGATCACATAGGAATGAAATATCAACAACAAATTGTTTTTATTTTTTGGTATTTTACTTTTTCCAGAGTTAAAAATATTTCAGATCTCAAAAAATTATGGGCTGGTTGGAAAAAGCTCTATAACTCAAAAAACACATTAAATTACCCATAAACCAAAAATAATCGAACTCCTTTTAATTTTTTTTGTAACTCTGCCGATACTCGGGCTGAAATATTAGTACTCCAACGGTTGGTAAAAGCGCAAACCAAAGCCTTTATTTCTTTTCTATATTAAACAAAGATGATTTGATCGTAATTGCTCCTGGAGCTCGCAAAATAAATATTTTTTTAAAGTCGCCAGCATCGAAAGTAAAACCACCATTGTCAGTTTCCACTCTTACCTGACTAGTATAACCAGCTGTTGAATAATTAACATGAATCGAGTGAATCGCCGAAATCGGTCCTCCGTGAGAACTAACCTGACGAGCCAATTCCTGCTCAGACCAAGCATTAGGATCGTTACCTCCAAAACAACCACCTGAGTTAATTTGAGATAAGTGAGAAAAATCCTTATTTTTGCTGTAATACAACACCGCATTTAAAACATCGGCGAATTCTGTTTGGGTTAGCCATGGATGAGAACGGCCACAGGCTAAATTACTTCTAGTTTTATACCAGCCTTTGTAATACCAAGGTGAATCCGATATTTTTTCATAAGCATTTTGGGGCCAACAAGACTGGTTGTTGCAGGTTGTATCCCATAGTTGAGGGGTTGAATGTCCCAAAGACGAATAGCCGTAAATAGCTCCGCCTGAAGTAGAGGCATACATAGTTGAAAAAACCTCGTTGGTGGCATTACTCACAATAACTTGACCTTTAGTTTGTTGAACTGCATTTCTCCATACCCCAGGATTTGCCAATCTATTAGGTGAATACACCTGACATGCTTCTGTGGTGCAAATAGAACCACTGCTTTGGCGTCTGGACATACGCCAACCTGTATAAGCCAAGGCATAGGTTCTGGCCGCGATTGCTTGAGCCTTGAGAGCTTCCATTCCTCCTTCTCCTCCCCATTTAGTCGGCATTTCGGCAATACCAACCAAATAATTATCCTCAAATGCCAATGTACCTCTAGAAGTTGGAATCGAAGTAGGTGAATTTATGTGTTCAATTCTAATATTGCCATAATATGCTTTCAAAATATCTTGATAGGACTGGCCTTTTTTACTGCGACCAAAAGCTCCAAACTGACTCATACCTTTTCTGTGTGGAGCTCCGAAAGAAAACAAGGCAAACGCCGGTGAAAAACCAGGATTAAAATCAGCCCTAGAAGCAGGATCTTGTGAAGATGATACATTGCCTACCGAAGTATTAAACATAGCCGTTTTTTCGGCAATTAAAGCCTGTTGTTTTTTACTTAACTCAGCTTTGTAATCTTCAGCCTTTTTAATTTCTCCCGACAAAAAGCCAAATCTTTTTTCTAATGACTGTTTTATATGGCCAACTCTTATTTTTTGTTTTTTCAACTCCTCTTTGTTTTTATTTAAATCGATTATGTCTTGATTAAAATTAGCGATCATTTGTGAATCTTGGTTGATAACTGATTGATACCACGAATACTGACGAATTAAACTGTGCCCCTCCGAAGTTGAGAAAAAAATTAAAAAAGGATTGAATTTTTTCGTATTTTTGTAAAGTCTTTTTACCCTTTCTGACAATAATATCTTTTGGACTGTCAAATCCGCCTCTTTGTCTATCAATCTAGTATTACTATCTTTAATTTGTTTTTCGATAGCGTAAATCTGATTTTTAACATATCCTATTTTTAGCTTAATATTAGCCGACTCCTTTTTTAAAGGTGCTATTGATTTCTCTAATTCAGCAATTTGTTTGGAAATTTTGGAAATTTCCTGATCTAAATCTAAAGCCAAAATTACTTTTTGAAAAGTAAAAGTTGATAAAAAAACAATCAACAATATTAACCCTATTTTCCTAATCACAAATTCATTCTAACATTTTATGTTATACTGAAAATTATGAATTTTTGGCAAAAATTGACAATAAAAATCGTTGCACTTGTATCGCTGGGAATGTTTTTGATTCCTATTTTGTCTCCAACCATGGCAATAGACAAAGCCGATGGTTTTTGTGACTCAACTGGAAATGGGGCTGATTCGCCTCACCCCCAAGTAGACACTGCTTTGGGTTGTATT
Organism: Candidatus Shapirobacteria bacterium; assembly: GCA_003647605.1. Taxonomy (GTDB): domain Bacteria; phylum Patescibacteriota; class Microgenomatia; order UBA12405; family UBA12405; genus B61-G2. The sequence continues at coordinate 4,771 of QMND01000023.1, forward strand.
CCTGTTGATATGGGTGAATTCATCCAATGGTTTTTACCATACCTTTTTGGTATTACAGGTGGAATATCTTTCTTGTTAATGGTCTATGCCTTTATTTTAATGACCACATCTGGTGGAGATCCTAAAAAGGTCCAAGGTGCCAAAGAAACTTTAACCTCGGCCATTAGTGGCTTGCTACTGTCTATTTTTTCACTCTTTTTACTTAAATTGATTGCCATTGATATATTAAAAATTCCAGGTATAAATTAACTATGGCTACAAATCTACCCAACTACAAAGGAACTCATTTTAGATTTACTGACAGTACTGTTGGTGATGTGATTGGTGTCGTGTTGCCTTATGTTTACATTATGGCTGGTTTGTCAATGTTTGTAATGTTAATAGTGGGGGGAATACAATTAATGACCGCAGCCGGTGATCCTGCTAGAACCAAGGCCGGTTATGGTAAACTTACCGCCGGAGTAATTGGTTTTTTTTTAGTATTTTTGAGTTATGTGATTGTGCAGGTAGTAGAAACAATGTTTGGAGTTAAAATTCTGTAATTCTATTTTCCTTTTCTTCTATCTCGTTGCTGATACCAATAAATAGCTTTTTCTAACTGGGCTGGTCCAAAATCTGGCCACAAAACTTTAGAAAAATACAATTCAGCGTAAGACATTTGCCACAATAAGAAATTAGATAGCCTAAATTCTCCTCCAGGACGAATTATTATGTCGGGGTCAGGCTGACCCTTAGTGTACAAATAATTTGACACTAATTTTTCGTTTATTTTACTGGCTGGAATACTGTCTTTAATAATATCTTTAATGGCATGAATTATCTCATCTCGACCGCCATAATTTAAGGCTACATTAAATTTAATTCTTTCTTTGTCTAAAACTAGTTTTAAGGTATTTTTAATAGCATCGCGAACTTTAAAAGGAAAAGCCTGAAAATTTCCCAAAACAAAAAATTTAACACCCTGACTACTATAATCTTTTTTCCATTTTCTAAAAATATCCAAAAGCAAGTTAAAGATTCCCATAACTTCAGTTTTTGATCTCTTGCGCCAATTTTCTGTAGAAAGGGCATAAATAGTCAAATGCTTTATGCCGATTTTTTGACAATGTTTAATAATAATTTCTAAATTTTTGGCTCCTGCCTTATGTCCTTCAGTTACACTCAAACCTCTTTTTCTGGCCCAACGCCTATTACCATCCATAATTATACCGATGTGTTTGGGAAGTTTTTTTGGATCTATTTTTAGACTGGTGAGAAAAGGTAAGATCTTTTTCATTTAATAATTGATTTTAAAAAGGGCAAGAATTAGAAAATATTTTAAGAAGAACATTGTCGCCAGTCTAAATAAACTAAAGTAATTTTTACTCCCAATGTCAGTTGGGATATACCAGTAGAATTGAACAAATTTTGTAGAATATAAAATCATAATAATCAATAGAATTAAAAATAAACAAACCAATTATAATAGGTTTGTTTATTTGTTTTTTTTGTCATATTTATTTAGTCGAATTATATTACAAATTCATTCTGAGATGTTTATATTTTAAAAATATAATTTTAAACCACAAAAAATCCCGATGTTTCCATCAGGATTTAAAGTTTTTTTATCAATCAATGTGCTATTAGTCATACTTATTAGTACCAGAGACTTTGAGTAAACCTCAAAGGAGGTGATCCACCCGCACCTTCCAGTACGGGTACCTTGTTACGACTTAACCCTCATCGCTGAATTTGCCTTAGTTCTCTGAGTATTCGGAATCCTTCGGGCACCCTCAACTTTGCTGATTTGACGGGCAGTGTGTGCAAGAGGCGAGAACGTATTCACCGCAGTCTGCTGATCTGCGATTACTACCAATTCCGAGTTCATGCAGGCGAATTTCAGCCTGCAATCCCAACTGAGGAAAGTTTTATAGATTAGCTCCACCTCGCGGTATTGCAACTCATTGTACTTTCCATTGTAGGATGTGTGTTGCCCTGGACATAAGCATCATGCTGACTTGACGTCGTCCCTTCCTTCCTCCCAACAAAGATAATGCTGAGCAGTCTTCTGTGACATAGTAACACAGAATAGGGGTTGCGCTCGTTACCTCACTTAAGAGAACAACTCACGTCACGAGCTGACGACAGCCATGCAACAGCTGTCCTGCCACTAAGATTTTCCTTTTCGGGAAAAACATAAACAGGATGTCAAGCCCAGGTAAGGTTCATCGCTTCATATCGAATTAAACCACATGCTCCACTGGTTGTGCGCCTCCCCGCCAATTCGTTTGAGTTTCAGCCTTGCGGCTATACTCCCCAGGCGGTCTGTTTAACGCGTTAGCTTACATCCCGCAAACATAAAGTCCACAGAACTAACAGACATCGTTTACAGCTAGGACTACTCAGGTCTCTAATCTGATTTGCTCCCCTAGCTTTCGTCTTTCAGCGTCAGTATATACCTAGTTACCCGCCTTCGCCCTTGGTGTTCTTTATAGTATCCACGGATTTTACCCCTACGCTATAAATTCCAGTAACCCCAATACAACTCTAGTCTTTCAGTATCCTACCCCTCTCCCCGATTAAGTCGGGGGCTTTGAAATAAGACTTAAAAAACCGCCTACAGACCCTTTACGCCCAATAAAACCGAGTAACGCTTGCAACCTACGTATTACCGCGACTGCTGGCACGTAGTTAGTAGTTGCTTATTCATCTTACCTTGACGGCAAAATAAAAGAAGTTTACAACCCGAAGGCCTTCATCCTTCACGCGACGTCGCTGCGTCAGACTTTCGTCCATTGCGCAATATTCCTAACTGCTGCCACCCGTAGGTGTATGGGCCGTATCTCAGTCCCATTGTGCCGGACCCTCCGCTAAGAGCCGGTAGCCGTCATAGCCTTGGTGAGCCATTACCTCACCAACAAGCTGGTAGCGAGTACGCCGCTCCCCAAGCGATAAATCTTTAATCCCAAAGGATACTATGGAGTATTACCCACGATTTCTCGAGGCTATCTTCCACTTAGGGGTACGTTCGTACTTATTACTCACCCGTTCGCCACTGCCATTGTACTTCATACAAAAAAGCAATTACTTTTCTGTATGAAATACAAATCTCGTTCGACTTGCATGTCTTAGGCACGTCGCCAGCGTTCACCCTGAGCCACGATCAAACTCTTAGTATCAACCTTAAAACAGTTTTTAGTCTGTTAAGGGCCTAATTTCAAATAAATTAGGAAAAAAATCAAAAAAATTTATTCTCTGATACTAATAATTGTGACTAATGAAACGCACATTGATTGATTTTAAAGTACAACTTAACTTTCTAAATTTTGTCTAAGAAAAACCTCTAATTTTTAAAATATAGACAATCTGTTCTATTTGACAATTTAAAAAGTCAAGTGTTGGTATTATATTATAAAAAAAAAACTTTTGCA
>QMND01000024.1 GCA_003647605.1 Candidatus Shapirobacteria bacterium
ATTCAATAATGTGTAACGTTTTGTGAATTAAAAATTGCTGGGTTTTAGTGCCACCAATTCCAGTTTGAGATTGATTAGAAAAGAAAAAAATGACAGCCATCCAAAGAATTGAAGGAATAAAATAACGAAGTTGAATTTTTGTGTGATTAGTTTTTTCTGTTAGTTTTCCACTCATTGAATTGTCCTATTAAAACTGGAATTAATAAAAGAGAGGCCCCTGCCACCATAAAAAAAACAGGTAGTCGATTTGAAGTTGATTGAGATGTTAATGGAGACGGGCTGGGAGTTATGACTAAATCCTGACTGCCTAAAACCTGAGCTTGAGAATCGTCCTTTTGAAATAATTTTTCTTTTAATTTTTCAGACGGAGATAAAGTAGGTGTGGGAGAAAAATTAGAAGTTGGTTCTGGGATAGGAGTTTGAGTAGAAGTGGGTTGAGTCGTAGAAACTTGCAAAATACGAACATTGCTTTTGGTCGATTTGTCTTTATTGTGGTCAGTGATCTTAATCTTTAGCTGATATTGACCATTCTTGGCCGAACTCTTAGCTCTCGCTACTAAAATAAAATTACCTTGACCTTGGTCATCCAAACTAAAGGAGGGAAAATCTGTCCAGGAACTGGTATAGTTTAACCATTTGCCATTACTTTCGGTTTGAATAGCGTAATCGTCGTCGATACCACCATAAGCTTTGGCATAGTAAGATTGTTTAGCTAAACCATGTTCGATAGCAAATTTGATAGTAAAACTCTGACCCAAATGAGTATAGGTTGGTAAATCTAAAATACGAACTGAAAGTTGAGGGGTAGGAGTTGGGGTGGGTGAAGGAATGGGGGTTTGAGTGGGAAGAGGCGTAGGAGTTGGGGTTGGACTCGAAGTTGGAGTATTAGTAGGAACATCGGTTGGTAATTGACAATTATCTGATTCTGAAAAAGTACAATCGTCAGTGGTTTGCCAGCCTGTTTCGGTTAATAAGGTACATTTTTGAACTTCGACTTCTATATGAATATCATCATTAGGACAATTTTTATCTCCATAACTAATACAGTCTATTGTTTCTCCGTCTTTTTTTAAAAATATGGCATCGCCAGCTTTGTTCAAATAGTTAGCAAAACTAAAAGAGAAAGACAAATTATCTTTTAATAGACAGTCCAATGAAGATTTCGTGTTTCCATCGATATCTGCCACCGAGTATGAATTTAAGTCTGCGACTTCTTGACTGTCGTTACAAAGCTGAACGATATCGTGGTATGAATCAAAATGAGAAAATTTACATATTTTAACTTCAGCAAAAGCTGGATGAGAGAAGGTAAAAAATAGAAAAATAAACAAAAAAAAGGCAACTCTAAATTTAGCCATATAACCAGTTTAGCAGAAAAGGGACTGTCTAGTTAATTAAAAAAGGTTGATATATAATAGGAGAAAGGAGAAACGGGGATTGGCGCAATTGGCTAGCGCGCACGGTTTGGGTCCGTGAGGTTGCAGGTTCGAATCCTGTATCCCCGACAGATTTTTTTGCAAATTATGAGTTGGATTTCTGATTTGCAAAGATTTGGGATAAAACAAACAATAGAACAAATCATTGTAAGTGTGGATTAGTTTTTTTAGTCTTTAACTAACTTTATGGCATCAAGTGGGCAGGTTTGTTGACAAAGACCACAGTGAGTACATTTGTCTTGGTCGATATGAGCCTTGCCATCTTCTCCAATAGTAATGGCATTAACAGGACAAACAGCCACACAAGCTCCACAGCCAACACAAATTGATTTATCTACTTTATATTTTGACATAGTGTTTATTTTACTATAATTATTTAATAAATGGACATTGGTGGCGGTCGACTTTTTTATCCAACACGGCTCTAATAAATTCGTTGCAAGATTTGTAACCACAACGACCGCAGTTTAGGTTGGGAACTAAAGCCTTTAATTCTTTACCAGCCAAATAACGATCGTGAGTGTCTTTATCACTAATAGTTTTATTGCCATAACAATATCCACAAACAGCCGAAGGCATAGAATGTTTTAAGGTTAGACTATCGCTTTTTATATCTGGAGCTTTTTTAATGGCTTCGGCCACATCAATAGCTCCTTCACCAGTCAAGCCGTTGACTTCAACCAGTTGAGCAGTAGGATTAACCTCTAAAACTTTGGTTCTAAAAATTTCTCTTTCGGCCTGAGAGATTAAATCCCCTTTGGAAATAGCCACTAGATCAGCTTGAGTCAAAATAGGACCATAACGACTAGGGTCACCAGAAGCAATATCTAAAACATTGATACCCAAACCTTCTTCGACATAAGGTGAACAACGCAAACAAAGACCAGCTGTTTCCAGTAATAAAATATCTTTGTCTTGGTTAGCACGGATCAATTTAGGTATTTCTAAGGCAGTATAATGATCAGGGCAAAGTTCACCAGCTAGTTTTTTAACTACTGGAATGTCGTAAATTTTAGCAATTTTTTGATCATCTTGGGTTTGAAGACAATCAAATTTAGCAAAAGACAGTTTAAGGTCATCTTTTAGTTCGGCTATAATGTGTTTGACTAAACTGGTTTTACCTGAACCAGGAGTACCGGCGATAATTATGAATTTCATATTATTTTTTGTGTTTTGATAATTGACAATGTATTTGAATAGTATCAATTTTTTGACCTTGACGGATTTTATGACGAATCTCTAGGCTGTAGTTCTCTATCCAATTTAAATAGAAAGCAATACCTTTTTCTCGTAAAGAAGTGGTAATTAATTTGTCGATTCCGCCATTTTTAACAATAATTCTCTGATGAGCATTAAGAGCTAAGGAAGGATCATGGGTAACCATTAAAACAATCTTGCCTTCATCAACTAAAATTTTGATAGCTTGTTCTTTTTTGATACCAGCGTTTTCAATTTCATCAATTAAGACAATAGGGGAAGAACTAATATTGGCTACATCTGAAACCATCAAGGCTCGACTTTGACCACCTGACAAATTGAGTAGATTCATATCGGCTGTAATAGATTCACCAGTAATCTGGTTGGCTTCGTCAATAACTTCCTTGATTAGATTGGGATTATCAGGCTTACCTCTAGAACGAAGATGAAGGCTTAAAAAGTCACCAACTAACATGTCTGTTAAGAAATTCATACTTTGAGCTAAAGAAGCAATCATTTTTCTCTTTGGATCAAAACGGGTTGAAAAATCGGCTTTTTTGTCGTTGACTAAGATAGTTCGATTACTTTTAGTATCGGCTTGAGCTAGTCTTTCAATGTCATACAACAACTGACTTTTACCAGCCCCAGTTGGACCGACAATGGCAATCACTTGACCGCTGTGAATATCGATCTTTGGGAAGTTTTCGGTTTGGCCTAATTTGTTGGTACCAGGTAAAATAGTAATTTTTTTAATTTGAGTGGACATAGGACTGTTGTTATTCTAACAAAATTATTGAAAGAAACCTGAAAGAAAAAACTACTTACTTTGCTGTAAAAATTTAAAAATACTGGCTGAGGCCACCGCCCCTTCACTACAGGCGGTGATAACCTGTCTAAAAGAATTAGAGTTGGTAGTAATGTCTCCAGCCACCCAAACCCTGTCTCTACTGCTTTTTTGATCAGCCCCAACAAGTACATAACCACTGTCGTCAGTTTTCAGTTCTAATTGGTCAATCAAATCTGATTGAGGCACAGTGCCTATCTCAACAAATAGACCATCAACAACCAATTCTTTTTTGCCTTGATATTGTTTGTCTAAAACTATAGCCTCCAACTTGGAATCCCCTTTCAAATCGGTTAGTTGAGTTTTATACAAAATTTCTATGTTTTTGTGATTCTTAAGCTGATCTATCCAAACCTGTTCGCCTTTGAGAGTATCACCTCTATAAATTTGATAAACTTTTTTGGCAACTTCGGCTAGATATAAAGAAGCGGTGTGGGCACTATTACCTCCGCCAACCACAGCTACAGTCTTACCTCTATAAAACATGGCATCGCAGGTGGCGCAATAAGAAATACCTTTGCCTAACAATTTGTCTTCATTGGCTAAATTTAAATGTCGATGTTCAGTCCCAGTAGCTAGCAAAATAGCAGAAGCTAGAAAGGTTTTACCCATTTGGGTGGTCAACTTAAACTCGTCTTGACTAATGGCTTCTATTTCAATAACTTTATCAATCAAAATTTTAGCTCCAGAATCTTCAACGTGCTGTTGCATTTTAGTAACCAAATCCATACCACTAATTTCAGTTTCAGTAGGAAAATTACAAATTTTATGAGCCTCAAAGGCTAATCCACCCAAAGCTTGGCCGACCACAAGATTATCTATTTTAAATCTAGAAGCATAAATTGAGGCAGTTAGTCCAGCTGGACCACTACCAATAATTATTAACGAGTATCTGTCTTGTAAATCGGCCATATATTTTTAAATTAAAAATTATAAATTACCTCTTAGCCTTTCGGCGGAAAGAATGCGACGGATAGCAATAATATAAGCTGAGGCTCGCAAGTCTATTTTTTTATCATGCTCTCGATAAACCGTCATCATTTTGTTCCAGGAACTAAGCATTTTAGTTTCCAGTAATTTAGCCAAATAGTCTTTGTCTAAAATATTACCAGTTCGATTCTGAGCCCATTCGAAATAGCTGACAGTAACACCGCCAGAATTAGCTAAAATGTCAGGTACTACCATAGTTCCTTTTTTGAATAGGATTTGATCGGCATCGTAAGTAGTCGGACCATTAGCCACCTCCACTATATATTTAGCCTTAACATCTTTGGCATTATCTTTAGTAACTTGATTTTCTAAGGCAGCTAGAACCAAAATATCAACTGGTAGTTCCAAAAGTTGAGCATTGGTAACAACTTGTCCCTGTTTGTGTTTAGTAACTGAACCTTGTTTTTTTTTGATAGCTATCACTTTTTTGATATTTAAGCCTGTCTTGGAATAAATACCACCCTTACTATCACTAACAGCCACAACCCTAAAACCGTCTTTGGCTAACATTTGGGACATAAATAAACCAGCATTACCAAAACCCTGAACGGCTACTTTGAGTTTCTTTTTGTTCAATTTAAACTTTTTAAGCATGGCCTTGGTGATAATAAAAGCACCTTTGGCAGTAGCGTCACCCCTCAAAACACAACCTTGCAGATCTAAGGGTTTACCAGTGATCATGCCTGGTTGGTGATAACCAACTTTTTTCTCATACTCGTCTAACATCCAAGCCATGATTTGACTATTAGTGTAAACATCGGGGGCGGGGATATCTTTATCTTGGCCAAGATATTTATAGAAAGCGTCGATAAATTTACGGCTAACTTGTTGCAACTCTTTGTCCGAAGCCTGACGAGGATCAAATTGAACTCCACCCTTAGCTCCACCATAGGGTAAACCAGCTAAAGAATTCTTGAGAGTCATCCAAAAAGACAGGGATTTGACTTCATCTTGGCAAACTCCAGGGTGAAAACGAATCCCCCCTTTGCCTGGACCTAGAGCATCACTAAAAAGGATACGCCAGGCTGGATAAGTTTTTTTACCTATTTTTAACTTGGTATAGGCAATTCTTTTGGGAGTAGAAAGCAACCTAATTTCTTTGACAGTTAAATTCTCCAGCTTTTTAACCTCAGCTAATCTTTTAACTATATTTGAAAACACTTTGTCTTTCATTTTTTCCCTTTTAAATTATAAAAAAATTAAAGTTCGGTCTCTAACTCTTGTTGTAAAAGTTCTTTGGGTCGAAGACCAATAAATTCTTTAACTACTTCGCCATTCTTAAATAGTTTCATGTTAGGAATACTTTGAATTTGGTATTTGATAGCCAGTTGTTGGTTTTCTGGAACTTCGGTGTTAAGTTTGGCAATTTTAATTTTGCCGACCATATCGGTGGCCAAGTCCTCCAAAACTGGACTCATCATTAAACATGGTTGGCACCAAGGAGCCCAAAAATCGACTAAGACTGGGATATTAGAATTAAGAACTTCTTGTTGAAAATTTTGGTTAGTAACATTGACTGTATTTGACATATTTGTTTTTTGTTAATTATTAATTTAATGAAGTCTATTTGTTTTTTATAATTTCTTCCAGTAAAAAATTAATACTTTGTTTTTGTTTAGAATTTAAAGACTTTAAACATACAGCTAAATTGTCTTTAAGATATTTTTCAACCGCTTTTTTGAGAGCTAAATTAATAGCATAAAATTGTTCGGTAACTTTGTTACAATCTTGGTTTTCTTCGATTAAACGAGCTAAACCAATTACTTGACCTCGAATTATATTTAAGCGTTGAACAATAGTGTTTTGTCTGGAAGTTGACTTCACTGATAATAAATATAATACCCCTAGGGGGTATATGTCAAGAGGTTAGTTTGAAAGTAAAAATGGCGTAGTTGTGAAACAAAAAAGAATAAAAACCCCATTTATAATTTGGGTATTGACCCATTATAACTTTAATGGTATATTATCAGGTAATGGGTAGATACCCATAATTAATAATTTAATAAGGAGGCAAAAATATGCCAAATTTAGATGGTAGGGGTCCAGTCGGACAAGGTCGAGGCTTAGGTCGGGGCCAAGGTCGTCGAGGACAAGGAGGTAGTGTGGACTGTGTTTGTCCTAAATGTGGACATGTCAGTTCTCATGTTCGAGGTACTCCATGTACTCAAGCTATATGTCCTAAATGCGGAAACAAAATGCAAGGTGTTTTTTGCAGATAAGGACTAAAATAATGGGGAGATGGTTGTTTAATCGTTTCCCCTATTATATATAGTATTCAAATTGCAATATGCCAAGAAGAAGAAGGAGAAGAAAAATTGCTAAAAAATTTAATGACGTTTATTTTAAACCAAGAGGTATTCCCCTGTCGCTGTTGAGAGAGATAGAAATCAGTCATGAAGAAATAGAAAATTTAAGGTTAAGATTTGTGGAAAAATTGGGACAAAGACAATCGGCTGAAAAAATGGGCATTTCTCAAAGCCAATATCAAAGGGATTTAGTAAAGATATTGGAAAAGCTAACTAGAGCTTTGATAAATGGTTGGGCGATAAAGATAGAAAAAGGGAAAGAAAAAGAATACAGGTAGAGATTTTAAATCTCTACCTGTATTTAAAAATAGCTTACAACGATGACTAATTTGAAGACTGAGGACAAGGTTGACTGATATCAATCGAGAATGTATTTCCTTTAAGATTGGCAGAAAGTGTTGTTCTATCTCCTTGTGTTCCGTCTGGTTTAAACTTACACTCCCTGCTTTTACCATCCTCCGACTCAATTACTTGATAGAGCGAGATTCCGCCTATATTGCTAGTCGCAAAAACAGGGCATTCTGTATCTGCAGGAACTCGTAATCCTATATCAGTATAGACACCATTATTATCACAAGTTGCCCACATACTAGTAACAATCTCACCTATCTCTTTTTCGGCTAATTGTCGTACAGGTGCTTCGGTGGGAATCACTGGTGCCACTGTGGGTTCTAGTGTAGGTGCGGGAGTACTGGTAGGTTGGGGAGTCTCTTCAAGCATACCTGCTACCGTTGGAAATACTGATTGAGAAGTAGCCTTAATAGTGGGTTTTAATGTTGAAATAAGATCCCCAGCCCCCGGCTGTCTGGTTGCAGGTGCTGTAACTGGTGGTTGAGCCTTCAACTCACCTAGTTTGTATGCAGCAACAGCCGTCCCCACACAACCAAACATCACTCCACCAACTCCAAGTGTTGCGACCACACCAGTTACCGTTGGGTGATTTTTTGCAAACTCTTTTAAGTTAATCATATTTTCTCCTTTTATTTTAATTTATTAAAATTTAAATAACTAAATATATAATGCTCAGACAAAACAATAAATGATTTTGTCTTAAGTTGTGAGAGTATATCAAGGATATGTATGCTTGTCAAGTTATAGGATATAGACATCTAAACAAAGCAACAAATAAGCCGATTTGGCTAAAAAATTTAATGATGTTTATTTCAAACCAAGGGGTATTCCCCTGTCGTTATTGAGATCAGAAAAGAATTAGCAAAAGTTGATTATTGCCGAGTGTTTACATATTTTCGGGTTTTGTTCGTATTTGCCTATTGACTAGTATTCAAAAT
>QMND01000025.1 GCA_003647605.1 Candidatus Shapirobacteria bacterium
GATGGAAACCCAAAGTTTCCTCTGTTCCCAAACCACAGTTAACATTTCAAGCAACTAATTTTTCACCATCTTTTTCGTTTAGCTGTCAATTGATTTCACTATCATTTTCGATTAGACAAGACTTATGATTGACTTCTTTTTATCAATCATAGTAAACTGAAACCAAGATTAATATTACAAATTTAATTTAAAAAATGATAGATAGAGCACCCAAACCAAACCAAACCATTCAAACATGGATAGGAAACTTGCAAACACAAGCGGCTGCAAGAACAGAGAGAAGCACAGAAGCAAATCCTCAAGCCGCCATACAAACAATTACTGACGTTGCAAAAACTAGTGGATGTAAAGCAATATTACCGAAATCAGGTACATACAACTATCTAACAGACAATGGACATCATCAAAAAATGGGTCAATACCAAGAAATAGTTGTTACCGTTCCAGTTGATGATCAAGACATAGTCCTGTACACTTACGCATTAGCAGAAGGAACACATACATATAAGGATTTCGATCCAAATCGAGTAAACAGTATAACTCCAAAACAAGTAATAGCAAATATCACAGCAGCACTAGAAGACAGATTACAGTCCACAAAAAATCTCGATATTCCAAAAAAAGTTACAGGTCCGCTATATTGTCAAAATACAGGCAGAAAACTCGATACAGGAGAAACCCCACCTCCTGCTATAAACTATGCCAGATTTAGCCAAGTTACAGGTAGACCAATAAACAGTTTGTCTACAGGTCCGGATATTATCCTTAATCCAAACTTATCAGGTGTATTTCTTTCAGTAAGTAGAGATGAGGCACAACTCATGACCCAACAAGGATGGCAGACAAAACTAGTCGCTAAAGGTTAAACACTTGTCATCTCCTCTCATCTCCGTCATACTAAAATAGATGATTCACCTCTATCTAGGCCTACTGCTATTTTCATTTTTAACCACCAGCGCTCTGGTCGTCCCTTTTATTAATCTTTTATACAAACTCAAATTTCAACGACAAAAACAAAAAACTCTAGACTTCCAAAACAAACGAACCAAAATATTAGACAAATTTCATACCTACAAACAAGGTACTCCAATCGGTGGAGGATTATTGATTATTTCTTCAGTTATTATCCTTTTTCTTATAATTTTTCCCATTCTAAAAACCAGCCATATTTTTATCAGCTCTAGTTATGTTTTGGTTAAAGAGCTTAGCGTTATCTTCTTTACCTTTATCAGTTTTGGCTTATTGGGTCTGTATGACGATATTTTTAAATTCTTTAAATTCAAAAAGACAGGTTTTTTTGGCCTCAGAATGATCCATAAACTCAGCCTGCAATTTTTGCTAGCCACTACCATCTCTCTCTACATTTATTTTCAACTCGGCATCAACTTCATTTACATTCCCTTCATTGGCCCTACTTTTTTAGGCCTTTTCTTTATTCCTATTTCCATCCTTTTTATTGTTACTTTCTGTAATTTTTTTAATATCAGCGACGGTTTAGATGGCTTATCGGGAGGATTGTTAATGATCACTCTCTTTGCCTTCTGGATTCTAGCCGGCAATTCTTTGGATACACCCATTTCTATTTTTCTAGCTCTTTGGCTAGGAGCCATTATCGCTTTTCTCTATTTCAATGTTTTTCCAGCTCGACTAATGCTAGGAGATGTCGGAGCCTTATCTTTCGGAGCCACCTTAGCCGTCATTGCCATAATTTTGGGCAAGGTAATTCCTTTGATGGTAATAGGGTCTCTGTTTATCGTCGAAGGTCTAAGTTCGGCTATCCAAATCTTTTCTAAAATCTACTTCAAGCGTAAAGTCTTTCCAGCTGCCCCAATTCATTTAACACTACAACAAATGGGCTGGGAAGAGCCTAAAATTGTTACTAGAGCTTGGTTAGCCGGTATTATTTTAGCAATATTTGGACTATGGTTAGGTCTCAGCTAGCTCAAACAATTAAGGCAGAAATTGAACACTACCTTAATATTCCCTATGCCATCAACAAACTGAAAAACGGCCATATCGTCGAGGAAGTTCCCTACGGTGCCAAGGGAAATTGGTTACAAATCAAAAACATAACTAAAAAAATTACTAAAAAAGAAAAAATTGATTTATCAAAACCAAGCTCACAGCAACTTTATAACTTCCGTAAAAAACACAAAATCGGTATCGACTGTTCTGGTCTAGCCTACCATCTATTAGACAAAACTTATCAATTACTTTTTAACCAAAGCATAAAATTCAAATTAGTCGGTACTAACAATAAAAAAGGAGTTAGAAGATTATCAGCCAACATGCTCACTAATCCCATTAACTCTATGCCTATTCTTAAATACGAAAACATCCAAACAGCTGACCTAATCCGCTTTAATCAAGCCAAGCATGTAATTTTCATAGTTGAAAAAAAAGACAATATCATTACTTATGTTCACAACTCTAGATACACCCAAAAGAGGGGGGTTCATTATGGCCAAATTAAAATAACCAATCCTCAAAAAAGTCTTAATTTTCAACAATGGTCCGACACCCACCTCAACGGCCAACCATATTCTCAATTCTTTTTCCCCAACTCCGGCGATGGTATTTTTAGACTAAAATGTTTGACTAATTTATAGACTCCTACTTTTCTTCCATCAACTCCCCATACTTCAACGGTTCTAGTGATAAAATCTCTACTTCCGTCCCACATTCTTGGCATTCTAAAATATCCCCAACCTCCATATTCTCCATCTTTTTAATTTCTGCCCCACAATCGGGACAAATTATTTTTGTTTGATTTTGATTATCATTTTGATTCATAGTCATAAAATTATACAATATAAACAGGCAAATGACAGACTTAATCAAAATCCAAGATTTTTACCTCAAACGAGAAGACCTTAATCCCACCGGATCGGCCAAAGATCGGGCCATTCCACTTCAACTCCAAAACTTATTAAAACAAGGATTTAACCAAGCCGTCATTTCCTCCACCGGCAATGCAGCCATCTCCGCCATCCATTACTGTCACCAGCTCCACATTCCTCTAAACATCTTTGTATCCCCCAAAATCGACCCCAACAAACTTCAAATCATCAAAAAATCTTCAGCTAAAATCTTTGTCACACCAAAACCAATCAGTTCGGCCATCAAATTCAGCCAACAACACCACGCCTACTTTTTACGCCAATCCACCGACCCGTCAGCTCTTCAAGGCTATCGACAAATTGGTCTAGAAATTACTCAACAACTACCTCAAATTTCGTCTTTTTTTATTCCAGTTGGTAGTGGTACCACCTTTTTAGGCGCCAGTTTGTCACTACCTCAATCCACTAAATTATTCATAGTTCAACCAGCCTCACACTGCCCTCTAGCTTCTCATTTTGATTCTGATTTTTCAGTAGAAACCCACACCAGCACTACTTCTTTATCGGCCAAATATCTGCCTCTTAAAAATAAAATTATTCAACAAATTAAATCTCATCAGGGTGGGGGACTGGTAATTTCAGAAAAACAACTACAATCAGCTCAACAAATTTTAGAAAAACAAAACATTCAAACTTCGGCCGAAGGCGCCTTAGCTCTAGCCGGTTTTTTAAAAGCCCAAAAACAAAAACTACCAATCGGTAATTTTCCCCTTATTCTTTTAACTGGCAACCAACGATGAATTTAGATAAAAACATAAATATTGTAAACCAGTCCAAAATCAATTTTTATTTTTTGGTTGTCGACAACTCACTATCTATAGACCCTTATTTTTTAAAAAATTTTTATCTCATCTTTGCCAACCACCCTAATCAAACCTATAAATCGAAATCATTTTGTCTACATCAAAAATCCATCAAAAATAGTGGCCAACTTTTATCGCAAACCCCAATCGTTGACTACATTAAAACTACCTCTAGTAAAAACAAACATCAAGTTGCCATTGTTTCCTTCAAACCATCAGCCAAAATTAAATATCTTTGTCAACAACACCGTTGGCTCTATGTCGCCAACTCAACTCAACTTAGTCGTCGTCTAGAAAACAAATTTAAATTTCTCAAACTTTGCCAAAAAAACAACTTACCCACCATTCCTGCCTTTTTAGACAAATTTAATCAACAAAATTTCCAAAGATACCAACAGCAATTTAAACAAAAACGCTTAGTTCTCCAAACTTCTTTCGGTTGGGCAGGTCAAAGCACTTTTTCAGCTTCCGCCTATTCTCAACTCAAAAACAAAATTCAACCTCAACGATCAATTAAATTTTCTCCTCTTCTTCATGGTTACACTCTACTTAACAACGCCGTCATTTACCACCAAAAACTTATTCAAAGCCCTCCAGCTCTCCAAATCAGTCGACTCAAAAAGTTTAGTTCTAATCCTTTTGCTACTATAGGTAGACAGTGGCCCAGCTTAGCTCCATCATCAATCACTAAACAGATTAAAAAAATTACTATTCAATTTTCTAAAATCTTAATCAATCAAAATTACCAAGGCTTTTTCGGTCTAGACTTTTTTGTCGACACAAAAAACAATGTTTACCTGTTGGAAATAAACCCTCGCCTAACCGCCTCTTTTGCTTTTTATACCCAATTGGAAATCAAACAAAAACTAACTCCTCTCTTCTTATTTCATCTGGCTCAGTTATCTAAAATTAAATTAAAAAAATCCTTACTACACCAACAAAAACTTTTTAAAGCCAAAATGATTGGCCATCAACTAACCCATCGTCGTCTTAATGGCCATATTTACAAAAAAATAGAAAAGTTTTCCATCTTCAAAAACAAAATATGACCACCAAAAAAAGTTTAATTTTTAATATCACAGCCCTTCTGCTTATCGCCATTCTGTTTATTTCCACTTCATCTCTATCAGAAGCCAATTCTATCTCTCAAAATCCCTTTTTCTTTCTTAAAAAACAAGCTTGGTTAACTCTAATTTCTTTAGCTGTTTTTTTTCTGGCCACTAAAATAAAACTAAAACATTTATACCACTACAGTCCTACCCTGTTTCTCCTATCTACTATTTCCCTGCTTCTAGTTCTACATCCTCAATTAAGCCACGAGATTTTAGGAGCTAAAAGGTGGTTAAAACTAGGCTATTTTTCCTTTCAACCTAGTGAAATATTCAAACTAATCGCTATTCTATATTTTGC
Source organism: Candidatus Shapirobacteria bacterium (assembly GCA_003647605.1). Taxonomy (GTDB): domain Bacteria; phylum Patescibacteriota; class Microgenomatia; order UBA12405; family UBA12405; genus B61-G2. Next base: position 5,114 of record QMND01000025.1, read on the forward strand.
CCGCCTTTTTTCTCAAGATAAAAACAAAACCATTGCTTCCCTCCTTTTCTCAGCCACCATTCCTCTCAGTTTAATTCTTTTAGAACCCAACTTAAGCACTGTCATTTTGTTATCAACCATTATCCTCAGTCTTTATTACCTATCCGGAGCCAACATTATCCACCTTTTTTTACTTTGCCTTTTTGGGGGACTAATCACCGCCCTCTTAATTTTTTCCTCACCCTATCGACTAGCCCGTCTCAACACCCTTTTACACCCTCAACAAAACTTAAAAACTCAATCATACCACAGTCAACAAAACTTAATTGCCATAGCTTCTGGTGGTTTGTTTGGTAAAGGCATTGGCAACTCTCAACAAAAATACAGTTTTTTACCCCAAATTAGCACCGATTCTATTCTAGCCATCATTGGAGAAGAAGTCGGCTTTATGGGTTTAGCTATTATTTTATTTATCTACCTCAAACTCCTAGCTTCCATTTTTGATATTTCCAAACACAGCTCAACTCCTTTTCATCGGTTACTTTCAGCTGGCATTGCTTTATGGATAGGTCTCCAAACTATTATTAATATCTCAGCCATTTCAGCCATCATTCCTTTAACTGGTATTCCCCTACCTCTAGTTTCTTACGGCGGATCTTCTTTAATTAGCACTATGTTCGGTCTTGGTCTTGTTTATAATATTCACAATCAACATGGCCAAAAAAAATAAAACAATCGTTATCGTCGGATCTCATCACAGTCCCGCTATTGAACTAATTAGACAACTTAAACAAGACTCAAAATACAATTGGCAAATTCACTACATTGGTCATATACATTCAGCCGATACCCATATCCATCACACTATCTTATCCGACCCAAAAATCATTTATCACAACCTTAAATCTGGCAAATTTCACCGCCGTTATCTACCAAATACTATCAAAGACATTCCTAAAATTATTATCGCTTTTTTCAAATCCTTCCTCCTCTTATTGAAAATCAAAGCCGACATCGTCGTCTCTTTTGGTGGTTATATTTCTGTTCCCATTATCATTACTTCTCGTCTTTTTTTTATTCCCTCTGTCACCCATGAGCAAACTCTAACTATTAGTTTGTCCACTAAAATCAACAGCTATTTTGTTAATAAAGTAGCCCTTTCTTTTACCAACCAACCAACCAAAATCAAACCATCTAAAATCGCCATAACCGGCAATTTACTTCGTCATCAAATTTTTCAACAACAAACTAAAAAATACCAATCACTTACAAAACAACTAAAAAAATTCCCATTAATTTACATCACTGGAGGCAATCAAGGATCCCAAATTATCAATCAAAATATCCTAAAAATTTTAGACAAACTACAACAAAAATTCACCACCATCCACCAAACAGGACATCTAAACATAAATAAATTCCAAAAACTATCTAACCGCCTTTATCACCCCACCGATTACATTAGCAATCAAGATATCGGTTGGGTACTTCAAAAAAGTCAAATAGTTATCAGTCGAGCCGGTGCCAATACCTGTCAAGAACTTTTGGCTTTAAACAAAAAATCAATTCTAATCCCTCTCTACAAAAGCCAACAAAACGAACAACTCAAAAATGCTAAATATGTCAAAAAACAACTAGCCTCACAAACTATTATCATTAATGAAAAACAACTAAACGGTTCTAATCTCCTCCTAGCCATCAATCAACTCCAAAAAATCAAAATTACTCCTAAAAAAAACCAATCAACCACCAATTTCAAATTATTAAAATTAATTCACCAACTTGTTTAAAAAAATCATCATCAGCCTAGTTATAATCATTACTCTTATATCCATTCCTGTTTATCTTCATTTAAAAAATCAACAGATCACTAATCCCAAGTCAGACCAACAACAAAAACTCGACCTAATCAACCAAGCTATCCAACAAAGTTTTCGACAAACCAGTCTAATTGACCTCTATCAAAAAAAACTTAAATTTACCTTCAAACAAAATCAAAAAATATCCACCGCCATCCTTAGTTTAGACAAAGATCCTTATCTTCAAATTACCGCCTTACAAAAAGCTATCAAACTCGCTAAAATTAAGAATAAATATATTTATTTTGTTGACCTAAGTATCGACCATCCTTATGCAACGCTCAAAAATTATTAACGCTATCGACATCGGTTCATCTAAAGTTACCACTATCATGGGGCAATATTTCCCCGAAGAAAAAAGATATAATGTGGTGGCTGTTTCTTCTTTGCCAGCCAAAGGTTTTCGTAAAGGTCAAATCATCAATCTTGAACAGGCTATTCAAACCATCACCAAAAGCATCGAATCGGCCGAAAGAATGGCTGGATCAGTCATAAAATCAGCAATAATTTCCATTGCCGCCAAACATGTAGAGTCTGTTAATTCTAAAGGTGTGGTAGCTATTAGCGGAAACAACGGTGAAATATCTCAAGATGATGTCGATCGAGTCATTGACGCAGCTCAAGCCCTATCTCTTCCTGCTAATAAAGAAATCATTCACTTAATTCCCCGCAAATTTACCGTAGATGGACAAGACGGTATTGTTGACCCTATCGGTATGAGCGGAGTTCGTCTAGAAGTTGAAGCTCATCTCATCCTCGCCTCCACTCCAGCCATTAAAAACCTGGAAAAATGTTTTGACAATATCGGTGTAGATATAGAATCGATAGTTTATGCCGGTCTATCGACTGCTCAAATCGCTTTGACTAGCACCGAAAAGGAACTGGGGGTCGCCTTGGTCGATATCGGTGGCAGTGTAACCAGTTTGACTATTTTCAATGAAAGTTCTCCTGCCTATTCCAAAGTTATCCCCATTGGAGCCGGACATATTAC
>QMND01000026.1 GCA_003647605.1 Candidatus Shapirobacteria bacterium
AAATTAGAGTATCACGATACTCTAATTTAATCAAATTGGAGTATTTGAATACTCTAATTTAGGAAGTTAAAGAGGAAAGATTTGGGTATAAAAAGTATTGAGTTAATTAAATAACTGAAAAGCATGAGTAAAACTCCGACGGGACCTGCCTGCCGGCAGGCAGGTTGCCACGACTTCTAACGAAGTCTCGCAATGACGGTGTGTGAAATTTTGTTGTAAAGTTAGGGGTAAATAAAACAAAGAAAACATAAGTCATTATGAGGAGCTACGGAGTAGCGACGCGATAATCCTGTGGGGGGATGTAAAAGCTAAGGTGGTTAGATAAAAAAAGGGGAGGGATATAAAAAGCAGGGTAAAAATAGATGTTAAAATGGTTTAATGAAAGATAAGAAGGCAAAAGTGACTAAATTGAAATTGAGACCAGAGAGCTTGGATGAGTTTGTGGGGCAGGAGAAATTAAAGAAGAGACTAAAAGTATTTGTGAAGGCAGCCAGAAAAAGAGGAGAGGCTTTAGATCATGTCCTATTTTATGGACCGCCTGGTTTAGGAAAAACAACCTTGGCTATGTTGTTGGCCCGAGAAATGGGATCGCCGATTAAAATTAGTTCAGGGCCGGCGTTGGTTAGGGCTGGTGATTTGGCAGCTATTTTGACTAGTTTGAAAAAAGGTTCAATTTTGTTTATCGACGAGATACATCGATTGAATAAAGTTGTAGAGGAAACACTATATTCTGCTATGGAAGACTATGTATTAGATATAGTTTTGGGAAAGGGTCCGTCAGCTAAAACGGTTCGTTTGAATTTGGAAAAATTTACGGTCATAGGGGCGACGACCAGAGTATCTTTGTTGGGTGGACCAATGAGGGACAGATTTGGTTATATCCAACAATTGGATTTTTATGATGATGAGGAATTGGCTGGAATTGTGAAAAGAACAGCTGGTTTTTTGGCAACAGAAATAGACAAAGAGGCTAGTATAGAGATTGCCAAAAGAGCTAGGGGTACACCTAGAATTGCTAATAGACTGTTGAAGAGAGTTAGGGATTATGCTCAGGTGAATGGTGATGGACGAATAAGTTTAGGGGAGGCCAAAAAGGCTTTAAAAATGTTGGGGGTAGATGAAATGGGATTGTCTGATGCAGATAGGAAGTATTTAGAGGTGATTAAAAAAGAATATGAAGGTGGTCCAGTGGGAGTTGATAATTTAGCGGCGGCTTTAACAGAAGAAGTGGGGACAATAGAAGAAGTTTACGAACCTTATCTAATGAAAAAAGGTTTAGTTAAAAGAACTAGACTGGGCAGGGTGTTAGTCTAGCCTTGATTTGGTTGGATACCTAATAGCCAAAGGACGGCTTCTTTTCGGTATCTTCGATCACCTCTAGCATTGATGCGGATAGCTGGCAGTTTCCCTCTTTTTCCCCATCTTTTGACGGTGAGTTTAGAAACTCTGAGCAATTCGGCAACTTCTCCGACGGTTAGTAAGTCGGGGAGATTGTCGATTGATATGCCGTCTGTTTTTTTAGGGCTATTGTTTTGGGCTGGTGATTGTGACACAAGTTTATCTTGTGGCATAGTTTGGTCAATCATTGGTGGCTCCTCTTATATCAAAGTAATTAATAACTATAATCAGTAAAACATAAGGCTTGTTTGTGTGTCAACAAGGTAAATTGGCGAATTTGGATGATAGGCGAGTGTTTAGGTCAAAAGAAAATTTAAGAGAACAAGAAATATTGTATTTGTGTTTTTGGTTTTTCTTTCATTTGACGGAATAGTGTGTCCATCATGTTTTGAAATTTGGCTTGGTTTCTAAATCTAGAAAGGATATCGTTTTGTCTATCTGAATGCCAATAGTCGGGTTCAAGAGCTAGAAGGCGTTGGAGGAGCCAGTTAATTTCTTGAAGAGACAGACCAGTGTGTTGACTTATTTGAGAGATGGTGGTATGGTCTGTATCAGATTGCTCGATAAAAAAATTGGCAATATCGGTACTATCGAGTCTATTTTGTTTGTATAAATATTTAATTTCCAAGGAGTTGTTGGTGTATACAGCGTAATTTGTCAAAATTCCACTAATTACAGTTTGTTTGGCTGGTGTTAGTAGATATGGTTGGTCGTGGTCTTGGACTACTTGTTCATCTGACCTGAGTAGGCTTGGAGGGAAATCTGTAATTGGAGTGGTAGAACAGATTTCTAATCCAGAATTGGCAGTGTTTTCTATAAGGTAGAGTTGTTGATTAGCGAATTTAATAGAGGTAGTGGTGTGTCTAAGTTTAAAGGCGCCAAAAACATTTTCAGAAGGAATACTTAAAAGACCAGTAACTCGAAGCATAACTAAAGTACGACCAGCACAATTTAATTGTTGGCGATGAATGATGGCAGAGGGAGAGGTGTCAAGAAGATCAACAAAAGGTTGAGTGTCTTTATCAACCCAACCGTTGTAATTAGTTCTCATCTGGTTAATGGCCATAACTACTACAGCTTGTTGAAAACGGGTCCATTCATCTAAGATAGCTTGTTTTTGATTTTCAAGAGAAGTTTCTAATTTGTTTTGGTAATATTGGGTGGCTTTAGCTATGCTTTTAGGTGGTTTATCTGTCTCTTCCCAAGAGAATGGTTGATCAGCTGGGGGTGGAGAATCCATAAATTTTTGTTTAGCTAGTCCTTGTTTTAATGCTTCTATCTTATTTGGAGTAAGAAAATTAGGATCTTCTAACCAGTCATTAAAGTGTTCTATGTTTTCTTGTCCCAATCCTAATGTACGAAGATGTTGTTGGTATGCTTTTAGTAGTTGGGTGGAATTATAATCTTGAGGATTGGGAGCGAATTGTTGAAGAATATTATTAGCTCCTACTCCTCTCATCTCTTGGTTAATTATTTCTATATATTTATAAACTTGTTCTGGATCATCTACCTCAGCTCCAACAAAGTCTTTAATCCATTGGGGTATAGGTAGTTTCTGATAGAGCATTTCTATACTTCTAACAGATAAAGCATGAATAAAGTTTTCTACTTGTCCAACTGTCTCTGGTCTAACTTGGTTAATATGTTGAGGTAGAGATTGATCAAGAACTGTATTAATGGTTTGATTAATAATTTGATAAACAGGATCTATTTCTGGGTTAGATTGTCTAAATTTTTTAATTTTGTGATAGAGTTTAGCCATTCTGTCTGATGTTGGTTGTTTTTTTTTACCTTGAGGACTGTCTCCAAACCTGGCATATTGAAGACCTTGTTCAAGATTTTTAATTGTTGGTTGGTGGTCTTGATCAATCTGTGCTTTAACTAGTTGATACTCTTCTTCTAAAGTACCTGTTTTAGTTCTGTCCACATCAATGGCTTGTCCTAAACGATAGACTAACTTAGCTGATTCGGTATAGATTTGGTCAAACTCTGTTTCTTCTTCTCCTTCCATAGCCTGTTGTTGTACTTCTAACATAGCTACAGCTGCCCATTGTAGGTTATGACTATATTCTCCTAATCTGGCTTTCCATGCTTCAATCTTTTCTTTATCTTGTTGATGTAAAGGAGACTCACTTAAATCTATAATGGTGTCTACCAACTGTCTTAATTCAACTAATGACATATCTTCGGCTACTCTAATGACAGTTATTTCGTCTCCAGCTTTAGGAGCAAAGAGGTTGTGGTTAACTTTTTTTTGCCAGAAAGCACTAAATCTATTAACTTTCTGTTTTCCTTTTACCAAAACAGATCGACCACGCATTTTCTTCCTAGAAACAAGATCAATTTCTAAACCATCACAAACATCAGTAAAACTAGTGTCTGAAAGTCCATACACAGATTTGTCTACTCTTTTATTATTCAACCAATTTGGTTCTACTAATTCTCTTATTAACTGTTGTACAGCTGCTGGTTCAATTCTACTTATTTTGGTTTTTAATCTGTCAATTTTTTGTGATGGTGTTTCTACTGGAGGAGTTGGATTTGGTACTATTGACTCAGAAGACATAAAAAAGTTTAGCATGGTTATATTGATTGTTGTTTTATGTATAATGACTTATGACTAAAAAAATAGCTTTTTTTGGGGTTAGGAGTTGGGAGAAGGATTTAATTGAAAAAGAGATATCTAATTTAGATAGTTTTGGGGTTGGTATTTTTAAGGAGACAGTTGAAGAAAATTTGGAATTAGCTGGTAAATATGAGGTATTGTCGGTATTTGTTAATTCTAAGCTGGATAAAAAGATTTTGTCTAAGTTGCCTAAATTAGAAATGGTGGCCAGTCGGTCAACCGGTTTGGATCATATAGATATGGATTGGTGTCAGAAGAAAGGAGTAGTGGTCAAAAATGTGCCAGAGTATGGGTCGGTGACGGTAGCTGAATATGCAATGGCTTTGTTGATGGCGGTGGCTAAAAAAATTGTGGTGGCTCATCAGGCGGTTGAAGAGGGTGAGTTTAATCCTGAAGGGTTGACAGGGATTGATTTGTTTAGCAAGACTTTGGGGGTGGTGGGAGTGGGTAGAATTGGGAGAAATATGATTAGGTTGGGTAGAGCTATGGGAATGAAAGTGGTGGGAGTGGGCAGGACTAAAAAACCAGAGTTGGAAAAAGAGTTGGGTTTTAAATATGTGAGTTTGGAGGAGTGTTTGGAAATGTCAGATGCAATTTCTTTGCATGTACCAGCTACACCGGAAACTTTTCATTTAATAAATAGGAACAATATAGTTAAAATGAAAAAGGGGAGTATTTTGATAAATACTTGCCGAGGGCCAGTGATGGAGGTGGAGTCGATTTTGTGGGCTTTAGATGAGGGGATTTTGAGAGGGGTTGGTTTAGATGTGGCTGAAGAGGAGAGGAAAGTAGTCGACGACCAAACGGTGATGGACAACAAAACAAGTAAGGATGATTTGAAGGAGTTGCTAAGTTTTCATTTGTTGAGAGATAGGGATGATGTGGTTTATACGCCACACAATGCTTTTAATACGGAAGAAGCGGTGGGCAGGATTGTTAAAAAAACTATAGAAAATATTAAAGAGTTTTTAGGCGCTAGTTTGAGTTTAAGAAATTAGTATAAAGACTTGGAGGGTTGAGTTGTGGTTGTTGTTGAAATATTTCGATGAAATAATCAATGGTTTGGGCAACTTGTTGTGGTGTATCCGTTGAGATATCAGGTATGGGTTGTATAGCTTGGGTAGTTGAGAACATTCCTAATACATCGTAGACATCAAGTGGTCTGGTAGCGTGTCCTTGTTTGTCGGCAACTACTCCTGGCATATCAAGGATGACAAGAGGATGGCGTTGGTCGTTATGATAAAGTTGGGCTAATTTGTCTAGAATGGTTAATATCGACAGTGGTGTTTGTTTAGTGGTCGAATGCTTTTCGCGTTTTTGCCAGATAGCTTTGACAGTTTCAAGAGTGTTATGTTTTTGTTTGGCTATTGATAAATATTTTGTTAAGTCGTGGGGAGAAAATGTGTCCATACTAATGGCAGGTAAATTTAGTTGAGTAATTAAACAGGCTGTTAGAATAGTTTTGTATTGTCCACCATATCCAATAACACTAACTATGCTTGGTCGTGTTAGATAAGATGGGGTTGGTGGTTGTCCGAAAAGTTGTAGAATTTGTCTTTTGTCTAGGTGGCGATTCATAACGACATGGGTAGCAATTAGAGGTGGAAGTTGTAAATCTAGAATAGCCCATCTTAGTGTATCTTGGGTTGTGGGTGTTAAGCTGGCTAACAGTGGTTTGGTGTATTGGATTGGGTCGTCTTTGGTAGATCCAAAAAAATTAACTTGTTGTAACTTTCTGGAGAAGGGGTGAAGCAGTGGAATCCAAACTGGTTCTGAGGTGGTGGGATCAGCTAGTTTGATTAATCCACTTCCTTGTCGTCCGTAAATTATTTCTGGGACGAAGCGTGTTTGATGTAATTTTTCTGATTGACGAGGCATTATTTTGCAATTAGTTTTGTTTTTAATTGATAGCCTGTTTTGGGAATACTTTTGATAGTGTAATATTGAAGCTTGTGGCGGAGACGACGCATGGTTTGACCGATGGCTTGATCGGAAAATTTATCATAAGTATCTTTGCCCCACTTGATGTCAGATATCTCTTCTTTGGTGATATTGAATTGATTATTCAACATTTTTTTAAGAATTTCGGCTTCATCTTTGGTGAGTTGATTGGGGTTGGTGATACCGTTTTCTGTAAAAGTTAGATTAAAGTTGATTTTTATGTTGGTGGGAATAATAGTATAGGTGGATGTTTGAGGTAACTGACTAGTGTCAATGTGAAATTTTTGAGAAATAATTTGGGGTGAATAGAGTTGGATGCTATTTTGAAGTGGAGAAAGAATGTGTTCAATTGATTTTTGATCAAAATCTGATATGTGGAGGGATAAATATTTTAGTAATTTAGGAATACCTTGACTTTTTTGGTAAATTCTATTGAATTGGGATTGATTTATTGATATTTTTAATAAATTAAGCATTAATTGAGCGTCTTTTTTATTCAGTGGTTGAAAATAATAATGTGAATAAAAATGTTTCCAAATGTGTTGATGTTGGAGGTGTTTGTTTAATAGGTCAAAAGGGATGTCACTGACAATAACTAATTTTTGTGAGTGTTTGAGTTTTGTTAAGTAAGTGGACAAGTTTTGAATGTTAGTTGGTTTGTTGGCTAAATGGAGATTGACAATGGATAATGAAGACAGTTTTTGTGATGGTGTATCGATGTATGGAACTCGAGGGTGTTTCTTGCAATATTGGCGAAGATTATATCCTGCTCCCATACCGGGTAAAGTGAAAATGATCAAATGGGTTTGACTATTTATACTTTGGTTAATCGTTTTTTCTAGATTCTTATATCTTTGGAGTGCTTGAGTGACCATATATGAAAATATACCATAAATTAGTTTAGCTAGATGTGTTGGGTAATTGTAACCAATTTGTAAGTTTTTTGTTGGGAAAATAGTTTTAAGTTATAAGATAATGTGGAGTATCAATTAAATTATTTATATAAGGAGAAAAAATAAAATGAAAGAATTAGATTTCGAAACGATATTACCATCAACAGTTGAAGAATTTTTAGCAGAAGCTGATGAATATGCTTTACAAAAATGTTCTATAAGAGATAGACAATTTAATTTTCCTCCAGCTTATACTACACTTTGTTTAGTTAAGAAAGCGGGAAATTGTGAGAGAACATCGTGTGGTGATTGCCCTCATGCTGTTGCTGACCATAAGAGAATGGGAGGTGTTGCTGGAAAAACTTATTTTTTCGCCGGTACAAGCGAAGAGACTCGGGTATATGGCTGTTATAGATCACAGTATGCAGATAGGTTCGGATATGTTGGTGTATTTTTCCAGCATGAAAATGAAAATGGGATAGTTGAAATGGGTGTGTACACATTAGATCCTTTCAGGTTTTTCGAGGATAGTGAATCAGGTCTTGGAAGGAGGGAAAATGAGTGAAAGAGAAAGAGGAGGGTATTTAGGACAGGTCGAAACAGTAAATATGCCTACTGTGTTTGATAATTTGGTAGAAAAGGCTTCTAGAGAAGTTGTTGGTGGGTTGAATTTACCTGTTATCTTTTCAGAAAAATCACCTTGTAGACTTGAGGGGACTGATGTTTGTCTTGGTCGTTGTGATAATTGTCCTATATTGTCTTTAGATTTCTTTCGTTTAGATCATTCAGCAGATGAAATGCACGGAAAGTTTAAAGATGCTATGCCTAATGGTGTTAAAGCTTTGCCTTTTTTTAGAAAACTACGAGGCACACTAATAAAGGGCAACGAGGGAGTAAAGCTTGTTTTTCCTTTTGGTGAATATAGAAGTGGGGACCCTGTATTTTATCTTAAATTATATGAATCTCAAATTGTATGAATTGGAGGATTGGGTTACTAGGAGGGAAAAATGAGTGAAAGAGTGGAATCAAGATATATAGTCTTGAATAAGTTATGAAAGTTTTTTAGGATTAGTTATTAGTTAA
>QMND01000027.1 GCA_003647605.1 Candidatus Shapirobacteria bacterium
TATCTGGGCAGCGGTGTGAGGATTTAGATGTGGCCATTCTTCCTTAAACTCTCCTGTTCTCAAAGAGCACTCACATAACAGCAAATCGGCATTCTCAGATAGCCTCAGAGCATTCTCACATACTCCTGTATCTGGACAATAGGCAATTGTTTTCCCTTCTATCTCTAAGCGGTATCCGAAGCAGGCAACAGAGTGAAGAAGAAAAAGAGAGGTAAAAGGAAAAGGAGAGTTGTGTCTTCCTTCTTCTATCTCCAGAAGTTCTACCGGGTAAGAGAGTTCAGAGAAAGGAACGGTATAAGGGGAACAAATTACTCTGTTCAAAATCCTGCTCATCCCTTTATATCCATAAATCTTAAGCCCTTGAGGAAAAGTAAACTTATTTAAGGTGTGCAACCCGCTGATATGGTCAAGATGAAAATGGCTCAGGAAGAGATATATTGGTTTCCTCTGTTTAATAAACCTTCCTACTTTATAAAATCCATCTCCTGCATCCAGAATGAGATAAAACTCTCCTGTTTCTATAAAGATGCAAGTAGTGTTTGCTATGTGTGTATTATACCAGCCATTTGTGCCCAAAAATCTAATCTTCATCTTAAAAAACTCTCCTCTGTTAGAAAAAGGATTCTCTCTACCAAAAGAATTAGGAGGTAATATTATATCACAAACTTGCTGGTAAAACAATTAGGTTTGTCTCGGGAAGTGTTCTTTATTCTCTGAGGAAGTCGAAACTGAGAAACGCCGTAAAGGACAATGCACACAATCAGGGTCTTTTTTCTTGCATATCTCCTTTCCCAAACGAACAAAAAGGGCGTGAAACTCGTTGAATAACTTTGCTTCCAAAGGGAGATTGTCCATAAATAATCTCTGAATTTCCTCATAATCTGCCTTCTCAGAGACGAGATTATGGCGAGATAGAATACGGCGGGTATAGGCATCTACCACAAAAACCGGAAGGTTTCCTGCATAAAGCAAGATAGAATCTGCTGTTTCCTTTCCTATACCCCTAATCTGAAGAAGTTTCTTTCTCAATATTTCCCTCTCTTCCTTGAACATCTTTCTTAGACTTCCCTGGTAATTAGCAAATAAAAAATCTATAAATGCCTTTATCTTCTTTGCTTTCTCATTAAAGTAGCCTGCAGGGCGAATTGCTGCTCTCAATTTCTCCATCGAGACCTTCTCTAAGCCCTTTACCGAAAGTAAACCTTCTCTTTTAAGATTCTCTATTGCTCTCTCTACATTCCTCCAGGCAGTATTCTGGGTAAGGATTGCTCCTATGCTTATCTCAAGCGGGCTATCTCCTGGCCACCAATGCTGAGGACCAAATCTTCTGTAAAGGCTATTATAAATACTCAATAACTCCTCTCTGCGCTCCTGCATAATTACTACCTCCACCTCAAAAGGCAAGCACAAAAATTAGATTTGCACTTAAAAAATTAAAGGCCGGCTTTACCTTGTCTGTTTATAAAAGAGAAGGCAACCCGGCCTTTTTCTCCCTTCTGGGTTATAGTTTCACTACATTTACCGCTTGCTCGCCTTTAGGGCCCTGCTCTATGTCAAATTCTACTTCTTGGCCTTCTTCTAAAGACTTAAAGCCTTCACCCTGAATTGCTTTATAATGCACAAATACATCCTTGCCTGACTCAGGGGTAATGAATCCATAACCCTTCTGGTTACTGAACCATTTAACTCTTCCTCTCACCTTTCTCACCTCCTTTTTTCTAAATTTCCTTCCTTAACTATACACCAACCTTCTCTATTTGTCAATAACTTTCTCCCTCCTGTTATCTCCACCGATTTCCACCCCAGGGGTGGAAATTATGAGTGGAAACTACCGCTCAGGGGTGAAGACAATCCATAGTTCTCCAGTACTTCCTTAACATCTTCTTTATCGCTCGAATCATCTCTTTTGTCTGCTCTAACCTGAAATTGGCAGGAGGAGGAGATTCTTCTTTCATATCGCTCAAATCTATGTTTATATTAAGCGAACCAGAAAGTAAAGCCGACCAGAGGAAGGGAAGGGTATTTAAGTTATACCCTGAGGCTAAAAGTTCTACACTTTTGCCTCCACAGAGTTCTTCTGCCATCTCTCGCACATACCTTCCTATCATCTTAAATCCCTTAAGGGTCAATCCTAAATTTGTTAATTCATCTTTATAGTGAGGATCAGAACCTCCGTATCTAATAATAATCTCGGGTCTAAATTCTTTGCTCAAAGGAAGAATTATCTCCTCAAAAACATAAGAATAGGCATCGTTGCTTGCTCCTACTGGCAAAGGAAGGTTTACAGTAAAACCTTCCCCTTCCCCCTCACCGAGTTCATAGATAAAACCTGTTCCTGGATAAAGGGTATGAGGGTCCTGATGAATATCAATAAACAAGACATCAGGGTCTTTATAAAATATTTCCTTTGTCCCATTTCCTGCGTGCGCATCGGTATCCAAAACCAGAATCCTGCTTAAGTTATACCTCTGTTTCAAGTTCTTTACGCAGATAGCAACATCGTTATAAAAACAAAAACCCTCTCCATAACTTGGACGAGCATGATGCAAACCACCTCCCACACCTATTGCTTTAGAAAACCTTCCTTGAGCCACCACTTCTCCCGCTGCTAAAGAACAACCTACAATCGCTCTTGCTCCTTTCTCTATTCCCTTAGGAATATACCCGCTGAGGTGGCTAAGATTATCTGAACTCACATAGGTAAGGATATGAGGAAAAACCATCCCTTCTGAAGCAGACTTGATTATCTTAATATACTCTCTACTATGCACTAACTCTATTATCTCATCAGAAGGCAACTCTGGTTCAATTATCTCAAATCTTTGAGCAAACCCTTTTATCCTTTGGCGAAAGAAATTTAGAAAAAGAGTAAATCTGTCTTTGCTAAAGGGATGTCCCTCTTCAAAATTATAGGCTTTTAATTCGGGATGATAGAGAAGAGCAGTTTTCATCACTGAATTTTTTCAATCTTAGATTCCAAAATAAAGATTTGTTCTCAATTACAACAACTTCTGCAACTCCCTTTTTAACCTTTTCATATCCTCCCAGAAAGGTATTTTGCCCTGAGGATTGCGGAGAAGATAAGCAGGATGAAAAGTGGGAAGCAGTTTTATTCCTTGATAAGAGTAAATCTTGCCTCTCAATTGAGAGATGGAAGAAGAAGTAGAGAGCAGGGCATGGGCAGCAAATTTTCCTAAAGCACAAATTATGCGTGGCTGGATTATTCTTATTTGTTCTTCAAGATAAGGAAAACAGTTGGCTATCTCCTGGGGAAGAGGATTGCGGTTGTGGGGAGGGCGACATTTCAGAACATTAGTAATATATACTTCTTCTCTCTTCAGCCCTATGGCTTCAATGGCTCGAGTAAGAAGTATTCCTGCACTTCCTACAAAAGGCTTTCCTTGCTTATCTTCCTCCTCGCCCGGAGCCTCTCCAACAAACAGAATCAAAGCATTAGGGGCTCCTTCCCCAAACACACACTGTCTCCTACTCTGAGCAAGAGCACACCTTTGACATCGATAGACACTTTGGGAAAGGGTTTTTAAAGCAAGAGAAGAAAAGAGGACAGAAAACTCCTTTTTCAGCGAAGGAGAAAAGATTTCCAACACCCCTCCCATCTTTTCTCCTTCCAGGAAGGTTATTAAAGACTGAATTATCTTTCTCTCTTCTATCAATCTTTATTCCTTTTATCTTGTTTTTCCCTTCCTTTCAAAAAAGCCTCCACTACCTGGGGATCAAACTGTCTTCCACTTTCCTTCCTCAGTTCTTTGTAAGCCTGTTCAGGAGGAAAAGCAGGACGATAGGCACGGTCAGTGGTCATAGCGTCATAGGCATCGGCTACTGCTAATATACGAGCAATCTTGGGAATCTCCTGACCGGCTAACCCTGAAGGATAACCTCTTCCATCCCAACGTTCGTGATGATGCAGAATTCCCTTGATAACCTCCCTGTCCATATCGCGTATCTGGCTAATAATCTCTGCACTCTTGACCGGATGTTCCTTAATTATCCTGAACTCCTCCTCTGTCAACTTGCCAGGTTTGTGTAAAATGGAATCTGGAATGCCCACCTTTCCTACATCATGCATAAGTCCTGCATAATGCACCTTCTCTTGCAATTCAAATACATTGCGAAAAGAGGGAGTATCTTTCAACTTCTCTACGATCTCCTCTGCATATTTAGTAACCCTTTCACTGTGTCCACTGGTATAAGGGTCTTTTGCTTCGGTCGCTTTAACCAAAGCAGCAATTGCATCCACAGTAAGTTCATCCTTCTCCTGCTGGATCTGAAGGTTATTGATTACCGTAGCAGTATGATTAGCCAGAGACTGAAGCAGATCAAGATCCTCCTGAGTATACATATCTCCTGAAGCCCTGGCACCTAAGATTAGACCTCCCTGCAATTCCTTTTTCAAAAATGCGGGGATGCACACATTGGCATTTAACTTTTCCATCTCATCTACCAGTTCTTCCATCCTTCTCTGCTCTTCCCTTCTGTAAGCAAAATTCTCTGTCTGAAGACGATACTTCAGTTCTTCATAAACTACGGGCTTCCCTTCTCTCAAAAGCCACTGGATTAAACAGTTATTACCTCCAATTCTCTTTGTGGTTATCTTTCTTTTTCCGCGTGAAATTTTAATGTCAAAATAGTTTTTCTTTTTATTTTTGATAAAGATAGCAATGTGGTCGGGTATAAGGGTGTCGGAGATAACCTTGGTAGCCATTACCAGCAGACTTCGCAGATTTTTAACCCTGCTGAGGTCTTTGCTTGCCTCCTTCAAGACCTCGCGGTATTCATAGTGTTGATGAAAGATATGTCTATCTGCAAATCTCTGCAAACTAATCTGTAAGGGGCGAAAGATGGCAGTGATGAGAAGAACAGAGACAAGAGAAAGGAGCCATTGACGAGTGGCAAAAAGTTTTTCAAAATACTGTTGACCACAAAAAGTAATCAAAGCCACTACTCCCACCATAAATCCTGTTAGAATTCCATAAACTACTGTTTTTCGGAGGAGAATATAGATATCCATTAAACGATACCTGACAATAGCATAGGTAATAATCAGGACAAAACATATCTCAAAACTAAAACCGAAGGGATAAAATTCTATACCATATTTAGGGATATAATCAATTGCTCCTATAAGCGCTACAAAATAGGCAATCAAAACATATTTCATTCTTATACCCTCTAAAGGATTTCCTTCATAAACCTTTTTTTTATTATAAAGATAAAAATTATATCCCAAAAGCCAAACTCCTCGGAGATAGATAGCAAAGAATATTAGCAGATAGAAAGGATGCAATACTGCTGCTTTTGAGTAATATCCAAAGAAATATTTATATGAGCCATTTAGAAAAAGATCAGTGAATAAAAAGAAAGGCATAAATAAAAACATTATGAGATAAAAAAGCTTAATTAATGCTCTTTCTTTTGGAGTATTTACCTTAAGAAAATTAACTGCAAAATGATAAAATGTGGGAGCGGTAAACATTGCACTTATACAGGCGATATGAGAAAAAATAGTTCCTATTGTAGAGTTATTAACTATATAAGCCACCGTATAACTACCCAACCAAAGAATAACGCTTACACAACATAACTCAAAGGAAAAAACAAGTGGTGAGCGTCTGCACTTAAGAAAAACAAATAAACAGATAAATATAAAAAAAATAGCTCCTACTAAAGGAGGTAGAAAATAAAGCTTCATTTTCTTATCTCTACCTGTCTCCCATAGCTCATAAATTCTATTAATTCAAACCCGTGCTTATCTCCCAATTTCTCTATTTCCTCTACTCTTTTTTCGCTAACATTTGCTCCCATTGAATAGGATTCGTACCTTTCTTCTAAGGCGAGTATCATTGTCTCTGCCATACAAGCATAGCACAAACCCGGAGGTAAGCCGAAATAGAAATGAAAGTCGGGATTTCCGGGAGGACGAACAATACCAGCGTCTATTACTAAAATATCCTTGCGGGATTCTGCACATTTCTGAGAAATATTTCGCGGAAGAGAAACATCAAAAACAATTGCCCCTGGCTTTAGAAAGGAAACATCTACTATCTCATAAGGGGTATTGGTGGTGGTAATCACGATATCCGCTTCTTTTATTCCTTCTGACACATTAGTAGTAATAACTATTTCTGCTAAATCTTTCTTTAAAGTTTGGGCTAAATTTTTTAACCTTTGCTCATTTCTAGCAATCAAGTAAAGATATCCTACTCTCTTGCTAAAAATCTTGCTACAAATTTTGCCAATAGATCCTGTTGCTCCTACAATGGCTATCTTCAAGCTACTCAAATCTCTCCCTATCTTCTCTGCAATTTTAATAATTGACTTCTTGACTATAGCGACAGAATAATTTCTTCCTGTCGTTATTGGAACATTTAGGGCTTTCCGTAGATACATACCTCTTTTATCTATTTGAGGAAGGTAAGCTTCTAATCCTATTATCTTAGCCTTTAATTTCTCTTGAGCAAATTTTACTGTTTTGATAAGTTTATTCACAAGATACGCTTGAGATGAACTCAATATTTGTTCAGGTAAGAGTATATAAGAAATAAGAGCACCTTTGATTTTTTTATTGGTGTCTTTTGAATAAATTCCTGTAATTATAGAGCACTTAAAAGGAGGAACCCAGTGTAATATTCTTTTAACAATAGAATCCCTCTTTCTCTTTAGACCATCTTCAAATGCCTCTGATAAAAGTTGAAGATTTAAAGGATGTATTACACATGCAAAATCAACCTCTTCTCTTTTCATCTTATCCTCCCGTGGCATTTCTTTTTAATGAAAGGCAAAGTATATTTTTAGATCTCCTAAAAACTTTTTACAATTATTTGTAAAAGTTTTTAGAAAGTTTGCAAAATAAAAAGAATAGCCAACTTGAGGATAAAGATAGTTAAAATTATTTTCTCGAAATTAAACCTTCCTTTATACTCTATAATTTGTTAAGAAATATAGTCTCTTTTTAACCTCTTTCCTGTCTTTTTAGTTCTTTCTTTATACAACGCAACATTCCGTGCAAGCCCTTATATGCTTTTCTCTTTAAGATATGTCCTACAAACCTTTCCAGATTGGGAATGCCCCAGTTAAAGTTAGCGCTGAGAGTGATTTTTGTCCCTCCGGAGGTTGCTTCCACTTTCCATTCTCCCACACAAGATTCATAATCACTCTCCAACATTCTAAAACTAATTCTTTTCTCTTTCTCATCAATAATATCTTCCTCTACCCAACGCAAAGGGGCTCCATCCACCTCTGCTTCCCATTCGGTAATCATCTTATCTCCTTCGCGTTTAACAACCTTTGATTTCTTAATATCTCGCATAAACTCCGAAAACCTGTCCATATTCTTAAGCAGATTATATACTTCATCCACAGATTGAGAAACAATAATAGAGGTGCTCACAAAAGGCATTTTTTATAAAGAGTGCTTAAAATAAAAAAACCCAAAAAGAGAACTCTCTCTTTTTGGGTTGCTAATTATCTCCTGCTTACTAATGCGCTTGAGTAAAATCCAATTTTTAAAGACCATTATTAGATTCTCGCTTCTCTGGCCTTTCTCTGCCTTGATTTTCTAATTTTAGCAAATCTCCTCTATCAAGTCAAGTTAACAACCTATTTCCACCCCAGGGGTGGAAATAGGTTCCTTAGTTTAGTTCGAACTCAAAATTTTGCCTCCTCCTAACACAATATCTCCATCATAGAAAACTATCGCTTGCCCGGGAGTAATGGCAAATTGA
>QMND01000028.1 GCA_003647605.1 Candidatus Shapirobacteria bacterium
ACAAGTACCCCGTCAAAATCAAAAATTATTGCCTCACTCATATGTTAAGAATTGTAACATTCTCAACATAGCTAATCTTTAACTTAGGTTGAAGATTTAACTGTCTCGACTTTACTCAATTGTTTTGCATCAAACCGAAACGCTAAAAAACAGCAATATCTTTTAAAAGCTGAAGAACAAAGATATTTTCCATGTTTTGAAAAAAATTGTTAATAAAAAGTTAATACAACATTTATGGCTTAATAGTCATTAAGTGTTGGTAAAATCGAGTCTTTTCACCTTGTTTTTCGATAAAAGTAGACCTAAAATATCTACCTATGAAAAAAAACACACAATCATTACTGTCCAAAATGCAAGAGTAGAGCTATTAAATGGGGTAAAACAAAGAGAGGTAGAACAAGATATCATTGTCCTGTTTGTGGTCTAAGTTTTGTTTTGGGAACTAAACACAGGCTTTCTTCAAGATTGGTGTTTGCTTTGTTTAGAGATTGGGTTAAATATTCTTTGACATTGGAATACATTTCTCATAAATACAAAATAGGAATTAAAACCCTTTATCTTCGGTTTAAGGTTTTCATAAAACATCCACCATCTTCTAAAGAATATCTCAAACAAATATTGTCAACTAAATCTCAAAAACAATTCTCTGGTTATCTTCACATAGATGGAGATTACTTTGGTGAAAGGGTCTTGATTGTTTATTGGGATTCAAAAGGAGATTTATTGTTTTGGTCATGGGCTAGGTCAGAAACTCTGGAACAGATGCAATTAGATATTAAAACTATTATTGAAAATGGTTACTCAATAAAATCTATCGTAAGTGACGGCAGAAGATCGGTTAAAACCATCAAAAACCAACACTTAACTTAAATTAAGCCAAATTTTACATTAGATGGTGCACTACTCGATTGAACTTACACTTTTTATTCGTATCTAAGAGCATCGATGGGATTAAGTTCAGAGGCTTTTTTAGCTGGGTAAAAACCAAACAATAAACCAACTGTAGCTGACACGCCTACGGCTAACAAAATAGATTTTAGGCTTACTACAAAAGGTATACTCATGGCAGTTGACACAAAATAAGTTAAAACTGTTCCAATCACAACACCCAGTACTCCGCCAACTAAGGTTAATACTAACGATTCGATCAAAAATTGGGACAAAATATCTTTTCTCTTTGCCCCAATTGCTTTAAGGAGACCAATGTCTTTAGTTCTTTCTGTAACCGTAACCAGCATTATATTCATAATTCCAATTCCACCGACCAAAAGCGATATGGCCGCTATTCCAGACAAAACCGTAGTAAGAATTCCTGTAACATTACTCATTGATTCAATCATCTGTTGTGGACTTCTTAAATAAAAATCTGCGTTGTCAGGATTACTTATTTTATGTTGTTTGAGAAGAAGGTTTTCTATATTTGTTAAAGTCTGTTCCATTATTTGATTGTCAATTACTCTTACAGAAATACTACTGTAGTGGTCATGTCCGAATAATATTTTTTGGGCCGTAGATATTGGAACTATTGCACTAGAGCTATCTTTGATAATTCCAACTATTTTAAATGTTTTTCTATCAATCCTAACTCTTTCGCCGACTACAAATGCTTCTTCTCCAAACAATTCTTCTACAATTTCATCGCCTAGCACTACATTTCTGGTCATACTATATATATCGTTTTCATTCAAAAAATCTCCTTGAGAAAATTCTAAAGATTGAATTTGAGCATAATCATATTCCACCCCATTCACAGAAGAAGAAACGGAATTTTCTTCAAAAACAAGAGTTTTTTGGCCACTGACTATTCCACTGACTGCCTCAATATTTGGCAATTCTAAAATAGCAGTAGCATCTTGTTTTACCAAAGTATCAAAAGTTCCTCCTGACATACCAGGTCCCCTTCTGGCTTTACCAGGGAACACAGTTATGACATTAGTTCCAAAAGTGGAAATTTGGTCGACAATTGACTGGGTAGAACCTTCCCCAAGGGACATAATAGTAATTACAGATCCGATTCCAATAACAATTCCCAACATGGTTAAAGTTGTTCTGGCAATATTACCTTTAAGCTCTTCTAAGGCTAATATTGTCAATTCTTTTATATCAATCATGTAATAAAGCTAGTAGTTTTTAATTTGTAGTCATGACTTTCTATCAGTCCGTCTGTAATTTTTATTATTCTGTTTGCAAAAACTGCTATGTCGTCTTCGTGTGTAATTAGAATGATAGTGCTACCTTTTTTGTTTAATTGAACAAGAAATTTCATAACTTGATGGGCTGTTTTTGTGTCTAAATTTCCCGTCGGTTCATCGGCCAAAAGTATAGATGGATTCATGGTCAAAGCTCTGGCTATAGCTACTCTTTGTATCTGGCCTCCTGATATGTGATTGGATAAGTTGGAAGCTTTGTCTGCCAAACCTACGGCCTTTAACATTTCTATGGCTCTTTTTTTTCTTTCTTCTTCCGGATATCCAGCATAAAGCATTGGCCTTTCTACATTTTTTAGCACAGTAGTTCTCGGGAGAAGATTATAAGATTGAAAAATAAATCCGATTTCTTTGTTTCTGATTTCTGCTAATTCGTCTTGATTGTAATGAGAAATATTCTTTCCTTTTAAAAAGTAATTTCCTGAAGTTGGAGAATCCAATGCTCCCATCAAATTCATAGTGGTTGATTTACCTGAACCTGAATGTCCGATAATGGCTATAAATTCTCCTCGGTAGATTTCTATATCTATCCCTTTTAAAGCTTGATATTTAACAGGCCCCGTTATGTAGGTTTTAGTTATACGATCAAACTTAATAAGTGGATTGTTTTTATTTTTTTTCATTTAACTCGACCCATAGTAAACATGCCTTTCTTGTCACTGGAATTTTTAGTTGAACTAGTTGTCTGTCCAATGATTATTTCGTCTCCTTCAGATATGCCATTTAATATTTCTGTCTTACTATCACCAACTATTCCAATTTTAACGGGTATATATAACAATCCTCCACTTTCTTTATCTAAAACCTGAACTGTTTTTTCACCTTGGTAAGTTTTTACGGCGCTGTTGCTAACAACTAGAACATTTTCAACCCTTTTTGTTTCAATGTCAATCTGAACGGTCATACCCGCCTTTATCTTTTTTTCAACTTGGCCTAAATTTATATAAACACCATAAGTAATAATGCCCGACGTGTCGGTACCAATATCATCAACCCTATCGACAGTGCCTTCAATTTCGATTCCCTTTAGGGCATCAATTAAAACAGTGGCTTTTTGGCCAACTTCTATATTACTTATGTCACTTTCAGATACTGCTAATTTAGCCCAAGAATTTGAGTCGTTTCTTATCATTAAGGCTATAGTGTTGGAGTTAACTTCTTGTCCGATTGATACGGCTAAATTAGCTATTGTTCCCTTTATTGGTGCTTTTATTGTTCCACTGGTTACGGCTTGATAATTTAACCAAGCTGCGTTTAAGGCTACTTGGGCTTTTTTTATAATTTGCACTTGATTGAGATAATTGGCTTCTGCGGCTAACCAATCGGCTCGTTGTTGAATATAGGTGGGATCATTTTCTAACAAATCACGGGCAACAGCGTCATTTATAAATTTTTGATTGGCCGAAAAAGAGGTAGATTGAAGTGAATGTTGAACGGACTTGGCTGATTCCAAAGCATTTTTAGCTCCTAGATAGGTTGAATAAGCCGTGGTTTTTTCGGCTTGACTGGCCGTGCTTTTTACTTTGAATAAAGATTGTCCGTTTTTTACTATATCGCCATTTTTTATATAAACATCTTCAACCATTCCTGTAATAGTTGAGTTAATATTTACCTTACCAGTGGTTAGAATCTCACCGGTTTCTGACACTGTGCTGACTACTTTTCCTTTTTTAACTAATTCTCTTTTGTAAGTTATTTTTTTTTCTTTTTTCTCCGCTGTTTGGTTAATTAAAATTATTATTATCACTAACCCAACTATTAGAAGCGTTTTGTTTCTCTTTGATAATTTTTTAAATTTCTTAATTATTTTCATATTTTTGACCAAATTTTATGGATGCATTCGCATCATGTTTTTGCGCATGCGCATCAACCCTTCTGGCGGTTTTTCTCCACTATCCCTTCTTTTTTGACGCATATTTTGCATTTTTGTCCTAATCTCTTGTTCTGTTAACCCTTCTTCCTGCCATTTTTTCATCATAATATCTCTTTGTTTTTCAACAAACTTTCTCTTGATTGCTTGAGCTTTTTTGAGTTTATAAAGTTTAAAGCCTACTAAAACTGATAATATAACAAAACCAACCAATAACCATTTGATCCAATTTTTCTTCTGTTGGTTTTGTTTTGTCATAACTTAGCTTATTTTACCATTGAAAAACTGAAAAAAAACTGAAAAAATAAAAACAAAATAGTTTATTGTCCTTTCTCTAACTATTTACTAGAATATTTTCATGAGATTCCGAAAAGCATACATTCTAATTTTATTGGCTACATTTTTTCTGACTGGTTGTAGCAAAAAAATTAGCACCAAACCATCAACCAATAAACATAAATCCACCAACAAAGGCATAACTGCTATTGATGCTTGGCAGAAAATCAAACCTGAAGCGGATAAATGGAGCCAAAATTATAAAATTACTCAAATCAGAGACATTTCAGTTGCTGATACCCAAAGAATTGATGGTCGTTCTTTTGGCTGGCAATTTTACTTAGAAGATTGTAGTCAGTATTATACTGGCTCAATGAGTAATCTTTGCCGAACTGGCAAGTCTAAAACTTTTTATTTTCGTTCTGGAAAAATGGTGGCCGAACCGGCTGGGGTAACGGCAGATAAACAAACAAACATGCCATCAGGTAGAACCGCTTTCGAGGCTGAAAAACTTAAAATTGACTCAGATAAAGCTCAAAACCTGGCCAGAAAGGCAGTTGGTCGGTCGAGAAATAAGAATGAAGAATTTGTTATGACTGCTTATTCAAAAGGAGGAATCGCTTATTGGCAAGTTAGAAGGCAATGTTGGATAAAAGGAAACCGAGACCACTGCGACAGCCACAATGGTTATTCAGTTTATGTCAATTTAGAAACGGGGGAGACATACGATAAGGAACCCAAAAATTGAAACAATTAATGACCCAGCCAAACTTTGATCTAGACAAAATTAAATTTTCTGTCGATGAAGGCACTTTTAAGCGAGCTGTTGGTTTGTATGAAAACGGTAGAGTTACTAATTTCCATGACAATGGATTTACCTATACTGCCACAGTTTTAGGAACAAGACCGTATCAAGTTATCGTTAGCCATCGTGGTTATGATCGCGGTCAATGTAACTGCTATTTAGGCCAAAGAGATACTCTTTGTAAACATATGGTGGCCACGGCCATTTATGCTATTAAAAAAGGCAAAACTCTTAGCTCACAAGACAAAAAGCAAATTACATCACCTTCTTGTGGTTGTAAATTAGGTCAATTAAACGATTCTGATCTCATTCAAATTAAGAAGAAAATCACCCAAGCTATGCGTTATATCAAACCATACAGAGGTCCATCAAAAACATGGTTCGCCTATCAAGATTCTCTATATGAAGGCTGTTGTCGTTTGTCTTTTCTTGTTTCTCAATTGCCAGTTAGTCAACAAACCGCCAAATTATTGGTTAATATCTTGATTCGACTTGATAATAAAATCGTCGGTAGTGTAGATGACTCAGATGGAACTGTCGGTGGTTTTATTGAAGAGACTGTAGATGTCTTGATTCAATTTGCTAAACTCGACCCAAGTTGTGTTGTAGCTTTTAAAAAACTGCAGGATAGACAAACTTGTTTTGGTTGGCAAGAACCACTGCTTCAATTATCATAATCCCTATTTTCCGTCATTCTATACAAATAAATCGGACCACAACCCCAAGCATGCGATCGGCTCCATTCTTGTTTCATCTCTTTGCCTGGTCTAAAAATCTCCCAAACACTGGTAGCCCCCTTGTCAATCATTCCACCCCAATATTGCCTAATTATCTGTCTGGCCAAACTTTTTCTTCCGCTTTTTATCAACCACTCCACTATCCACGATTCAGAATAAGGGCTGTCGCTAAAATAACCAGTTTTTTCAAAATAATCTATAACTTTTTGCTCTTCCGTGTCTGAATCAAATATTCCACTTACTCCAGCCAGACCATTTATGACCACACTTCCTGTTGATTTTTTACCCTCCTCGAAACTATCAACCACCATGCCTGCCGACCTGTCAAAAGCCATCTCTCTTATCTTTTCTCTCAATTTTTCTGCTTTGTCTTTGTAAACAACTGACTCTTTTTTGTCTGTCATCTCAAACAAATTTTGAGCCGACCTCAAGGCTCTATAATGCCAAATTTCTAGACCAGTTGAATATTTATATCTCTCATCCAAAACTGTCCAATCAGTCCAATTCCACCAATTATCCGACTCTTGTTTATACATAAATCCCAATCCGTCTTCATTTTTTCTCATCCATTTCAAAACTTCTCTGATTCTATCTTCCATTTCCTTAACCAGCTTTTTATCTCCACTTTTTTGGACATAATCGTCCAACCAAACCAACCATTGCAAACTATAGCCCGGAATCAACATATCATCACCAGACGGGGCCATAGCTGGCATAGCCCCATTTTTTCTCTGACTTTTAGCCACTTTTCTAATCATCTCTTTGACATAGTTTTGATTTTTGTTATCAGCCATCAAACATCTCGACACTTCTCTGGCATCACCCACATACATAGCCCTCTCTCTTTCTACACAATCCTCAATTTGGTTCTGAACATTATTTCGCATCGTTTGTAAACACATCTCATAAATTTGTTTATCCTTACTCGTTAAAGACTCGATTATCTTTGGCTCCGACCAATCCATTTTTACCCTTCTAAAAGATATTTTAACTTCATCACCACAATCGCCATACATTTTAATGTATCTACCACCTCTTCTTTCTAGGCTAATCCAACTAAAATTACCAGTTGGTAATTTATACTCGTCTTCCTGATTAAAATATTTCTTGTCTCTATCTTTTGATCTCCAACCTAGTTTTAATTGACAAGCTGGACCGCCATTTTTATCAATTTTTACATACCCGCCAGAAAACTTTCTCAAATCATACCAACCACCCCCTTCTCCCATATCTACTTCTTCATATATCAAATTTTTCAATTGACTTTTCTTTTTCCGATACTCTATATTTTTTAATCTTTTGACTTTTTTCAACTCCGTTAACCATTTGCCTTTTTCAAAATTAGCCACCATTTGAAAACTAGCATCAGCCGAAATCCTCTGACCATTTTTCAAATTTTTCAAACCACCACCTTTCCAATTGTCGGCTACCGTCAAATTGTAATATCTCCAACTGTCTTTAATCCAACCACCTACCAACAAAAACGGCTGAGGATAATTTTGATAACCATGCATTTTTTCTTTTTGGTAATTAGCTACAATATTTATTTTGTTTTTACCTGTTTTTACATATTTATCAATCTCAACCGAATCGTAATAAATTGTTTTTCCGCTTCCAAAATTAGGACCATTATAAACAGTTTTTCCGTTGACAATTAAACTATAAAAACCGCTGTTGGAAATAAATATTCGAGCCGATTTGCTTTTTCTTTTTTGTTGCCATTCATATTCAAACAAATTATATGGTTTTATTTCTTTTTCTTGATTCCAAATAAAAACCGTTTGTTCTGATCTGGCTATTTTATAATCTAAACCAGTCTTGTTTATTAACCAATTTTTTCCTAA
>QMND01000029.1 GCA_003647605.1 Candidatus Shapirobacteria bacterium
AAGGTGGCGTGCAGATAAAGACAGGCCAGCTGGTCAGAGACCTGGCGGCAGTAATAGAAGCCGCGCAGCTTTCGAAGTTCAACGAAGTCCTTGAAGAGCTGAAGAGGGCTCTGCTGCCTTCGTCGAAGCCCAAGGAGGAGAGCAGTGAGAAGGAGAGTATATGGGATCTGATGTTCGTAAAGCCGTACAAGGAGAGGATAGAGACGTTCCATGCGATCCTCAGAAAGGTGGCAGATAAGGATCCGGAGAGGGCACTTAAGATGCTCGAAGCCATGCCGGACGGATCAATTGCGCTCATAAACATGATGAACTCCGCAGCCAGACTGATGGCGGCTCTCGGCACTATGCTTGAGAAACAGGCCGCGCAGAGGAGATCGGAGTCCCGCGATGTAAGTAGAGAGGTCGAAAAAATGGCGAAAAAGTTAAAAGAGGAGAAAGAGGAAAAGGAGGAGCGGGTTGAGGAATCGGGAGAGGTGGAGCCAGTAGTTAACATGGAAATCGAAGAGGATGAGAGTGGTTTTGTGGTAGGTTTCTGAGGGAGGTGGTCGGGTGTTCGACTTTGAAAGTATAATTAAGAAGGCGAAGGATATGGGTATAGACGTAAGCAAACTTCTGGACGAGGTGTTCAAACTCGACGTGGTTGAGTTCTTAAGGGCCGCACTGGGCAACCCTCTCGTAAAGCCGTACATCATCAACCAGCTTAGGGAACTAAGCGATTTCATGAAGAGGGAGTACGAGATCAGCGACGCCGTGGTCGAGACGTACAGGGAAGATGACGGCGTCGTGGTCGAGGCGACGCTGTTCATGCCGGAGGAAAAGTGCGACGTGTTCAAGGAGAGGCTGCTGAACCTCATCAACACGATCAGCCAAAGCGACAAGTTCAAGGCGGCCAAGAAGCAGTTCGACCTTAAGAAGATCGAGTGCAGGAAGACGGACGACGGTGTAATCATTAAGGTCGTCGGTAACGAAAAGCTTGAGCAGTCGGTTGGACTGCTCTTAGAAGCTTTCGGAGGTGGTGTAGGTGAGTGAGGAGAAAAAGAAAAAGGAAGTTAAGAGCCCGGTGGACGACTGGACGATAGCAGAGATCGACGAGCTGGGGGACATGACGGTCAAGGAGCTGGTAGCGACGATGGGTATAATACCCCTTAACCCGGTTGACGTGGCAAAGTCGACCGACGAGATCGTTGAACTCGGCAAGCAGTCTGGGTTCCTGTACGGGTCAGCGCTTTACAGCCTGTACTCCGCTTTCACAAGGGAAGACCTGCCGATGGCTACGAGGGTCGCTAAAGGTGCCAGGGGTTTCGCGGCACTGCTCGCCATGGTCTTGCAGGCCTTCGACACGTTCAACAAGTTCAGGGCACTCGAAGAGAGGTACGTGGTCGAGAAGCAGCTGGACAGGTTGAGGGACATAGAGAGCAGACTTGATAGAGCCTCGAAGGAGGCTGCTAAGGCAGCCGAGCAGGCCGTGGAGAAACTGGTCAAGGAGGGTAAAGAAAAGAGCGAGGAAGAAGGCGAGTAAAACCGGGCAGGTGGGGGATTTGTTAATAGGAGTTGATTTGGGGACTACAAATAGCGAAGCAGCTTTCATAAACGACAAGAACGAGCCAGAGATAATCCCGGCTCGCGAGGGCAGCTTCGGAGGCAAGAACTTTCCGTCCGTCGTGGCCTTCAGAAAGGACGGTAAGATAATAGTCGGACACGCGGCAAAGCGAAGCCCGTTTGAGAAGATCACCGGCTTCAAGAGGCACATGGGTACGACCTGGAAGTACAGGAGCAGGACGCTCAACAGAGAGTTCACACCGCAGGAGCTGTCGGCCTTCGTGCTTAAGAAGATAGTCGAAGACGCGGAGGCGTACCTCAGGAAGAAGGTTACTGGGGCGGTGATAACCGTCCCAGCCTATTTCAACGACAACCAGAGGCAGGCGACGAAGGACGCGGCCAGGATAGCCGGCATAGAAGTACGCAGGCTACTTAACGAGCCTACTGCCGCGGCGATAGCGTACGGTCTTGGGAAGGCTAAAGACGAAAAGATAGCCGTACTGGACCTGGGCGGCGGAACGTTCGACGTCACGATAATGCAGGTGTCGTCCGGGGTCTTCGAGGTTCTTGCGACGAGCGGCGACACCGAACTCGGAGGCATAGACTTCGACGTTGCGCTGATGAAGTACCTCAGGGACAAGTACGGTCTGGAGGAAACGCCGGATATGCAGAGGCAGGTCGAGCTTGCCAAGATGGAGCTGTCCAGCGTCGACGTAACGTACATCGGGGATATAGAGGTAACGCGCGAGGAGTTCGAGAGGGTCATAGAGCCAGTTCTGAAGAGGCTCGAAGACCCGATACGCCAGGCCCTGAAAGACGCCGGGTTAACTCCGGCGGACGTAGATAAGGTAGTGCCAGTTGGAGGATCGACGAAGGTGCCGGCTGTCATAAGGAAGTTCGAGAGCATATTCGGGAGTGAGAAGATCGTCGGCGGCGTCGATCCGATGAGGGCAGTTGCAATCGGAGCGGCGATAGAGGCCGCGGTTCTTGAAGGCAGGTGGAAGGGCGAGGCACCTATACTGGTAGACGTTACGCCGCTTTCGCTGGGTGTCGAGGTGCAAGGGGGGCTCGTGTCGGTGCTGATACCGCGAAACACTCCGATACCTTACTCGGCAAAGAAGCTGTACACGACGGTGTCTGACTACCAGACGGCCGTCAGGATTAAGGTCGTGCAGGGTGAACGCAGGCTGGCCAGCGAGTGCATACCTCTTGGAGAGATCGTACTGGACGGGATCCCGCCGGCACCGGCTGGTGTACCCAAGATAGAGGTCACGTTCACGATCGACGAGAACGGTATACTCGTCGTCAAGGCGAAAGACCTGGGTACCGGCAAGGAGAAGCAGCTGACTATAGAAGCACCACACAGGTTGAGCGAGGATGAGATACAGAGAATAATAGAGGAAAGCAAGAAGTACGAGGAAGAAGACAGGAAGCTCGCCGAGAAAGTCGAGGTCCAGTCCAAGGTCGTGCAGATGAAGAAGGCCCTGAAGGACTTAATGGAGAGCGAGACATTCAAAGAGCTTGACGACGAGACCAGGAGCAGATTTACGGCAGTAGTGTCTAAGCTCGACGAGGTCGAAAGTAAGGCCGATCTTGAGGCCATCGAGAAAGAGCTGGCAGAACTGGCGAGAAAGCTTTACGGTGCTGAGGATGAATCTTGAGGAGGCTTACGAGATTCTCGGGCTGAAGCCGGGAGCGAGTAGGGAGGAAGTAAAGAAGAAGTACTACGAACTAGTGCGCAGAAAGCACCCGGATGCCGGCGGTAGCAGCGAGGAGTTTGCCAAGATAAACGAGGCGTACATGGTTATTATGAAGTCGTGGGATCAACCCGTTGATTCATTTTTTGGTGACCTGAAGATCCCAGACGAGTTCATTCGCGATAGTTCGGTCGAAGAAACCGTTAACAAAATATTCGATACGCTCGGTTTTGAGCACGAGATCGTGTTCGTGTGCCCCGTTTGCGGTAAAAGGTGGACTGACAAGTCGCCGATTAAAGTTGATGAGCCTGTTGAGGAAATTTGCAGGGATTGCGTAAAAAAGCTGTTGTTTAGCGGGTAAAAATCTTTTTTGAAAAGGGAGTTTTCGCGATTAGAAGCCGTCTGGGCCTCCGTTTCTTATTCAAAAATAATAGGCAAGTTTTATATATCTCCTTTTCAAAGATTAATACAGATTAGGCAGGAGGTGGTGAGATGGGATACGCGTTGGAGCAGGTTAGGGCGAACCTGGCCGTTGCCTTTGGTAAGGCGTGGACAGACCCAGAGGTACAGCCAGCGCGCAAGGAACTAGAGAGTATCATGGCAGCTGTTGCCAGAGAATACAGCGACTGTATCAAGGGAGCGCAGAACGATCCAGCGAGGTGCCTTGCAGACGCAGCTAGGAGAGCAGGGCTGGACACGAAGATGAAGGCCTTCTGGGACAAGTGGGGTACCGTGCTTAGGAGCAAGATCGGCGTCAGCGTCAGAGAGGCCTGGGACGCAATGGCCAGGATGGAGCTGGCAAGGGTGCTAGCCGGACTGGACATCTC
This sequence comes from Candidatus Shapirobacteria bacterium, assembly GCA_003647605.1. Taxonomy (GTDB): domain Bacteria; phylum Patescibacteriota; class Microgenomatia; order UBA12405; family UBA12405; genus B61-G2. Next base: position 4,064 of record QMND01000029.1, read on the forward strand.
CAAGCTGTACAGCCTGTGCATGCACGGCAGATACGACGAGGTGGCCAGCATAATTGGCAGATCGGCTGGCAACTCGTACGCGGACTGTGCGAGAGCAGTCGCCGAAGCGCAGAACCTCGGCTTGGCCATCAAGAAGGCGTACGGTAAGTAAAGAGGTGAACAGCGATGCCCGAGTACAGGACACCGTTCGGCTGGATTGACCAGCTATCGACGCCAGAGTTCATAACAACTTTATTTGGCGTCGGCGTGGGTTCAGTGGTACACTGGGTCGGCGAGTCGGTCGCCGACAGCTACTTCAAGGACAGGTACCCGGAGAACTACCCGGTGTACAGCACGCTGGCAGTAGCGGGAGTGGTCGGAGGAGCCTCGGCGATACTGTGGTTCCTCTTCAGGGGCAAGCCTGAGTTCACCGTAGTACAGTACGTGATCGCGGGACTGATCATAGTCGAGTTCATACAGCTGATCGACCTGATCAGAGTGCAGTTCATGCTCAGAGGGTGATCAGCGTGCCAGTGTCGCTAAAGATGAAAATGATGGAGCTGCAGAAGGCCAGGGCCCGCAGGACAGCCAGGACTAGGACTCAGACCCAGACCCAGAGAAAGCCAGTGACGCGCACCGAGAATCTGACGTTCGGATTTGAAGAAGCGTTTTAATTTTTTAGCGTGTTTGGGGGAGGATGGGAGGGATAAAAGGAGGTGAGACGAAATGGTAGAAATAATCGACAACTGGGAATGGGTGATAAAGGGAAGCGACCTGGACAGCAATAACAGGATCAGGCTTGAGGACGCCGAGACGAGCTGTGCGATAGTCAGAGAGATCGGAACGGACAGCGGCGACCTGATAACCTTCAAGGTCGAGGAGATAACGTACATACGGTTCGACAAGCTGATCGCACCGTACTACAAGGCCAGCTACAACCTCAACAGGATGAACTTCTCGCAGGTCAGGGACGGACGCTGGGTCAGCACCGGGTTCGAGCTGCCGATCCCGATCGACAGCGACATATACTTCGAGAACCTCAACAGCGACAAGAGGGTGTACCTGAAGGGTACCCTGATCAAGGGCGTGCTCAGGGCGGACGACGCGGTCAACCGCTACCTGAGGGCCAGGATGGTTGAGGTACCCTACAAGAACCTGCACCCGATCTACTATAAGGACGTCACCATTCCGTCGACGTTCGGCGCCAACAAGAAGTTCATCCTCCGCACCGACGACGTATCCAGCCCGACGATGCAGGAGTGGGATCCGACCAACCCGCACTACACGATCGTGCCAGAGAAGAACACCAAGATCGTCCTGAACAACCCGATCGAGGTACTCTGGCTGCACGACGAGCTGGAGCCGCAGGACGTCGAGTTCAGGATCTGGTACGACGGCGTCGAAGACCTCAAGGTCAGGCCGAGACTCGACCACATGTTCCTGCCGCCCAGCGACGGTAAGAGCCTGTACACGATCGAGGAGATATCGATAACCACCGGGCAGGTCAAGTCGTACGACGTCGCCGCAGGCGGTGTGCCTGCCGCTGGCAGCAACGTCGACATAACCCTTGCTACTGCTTCCGAGGCTGCCAAGTTCCAGCCCGGTACCAAGGCCCTCATCAGCGACGGTACAAACTACGAGATCGTCACCGTGCTGGACAACGACACCGGCGCCGGTACGGTTACCGTCGACAGGATCACGAAGGACTACACCGACGACGCTGCGGGAGACAGCAAGCTGTACTCGCCGGTCACCGAGCTCAGGTACCAGCCGCTCGCCGAGATCGACGTGCTCAACAACCCAGGAGACGGCATCGTTACGGTCGACTACGGCACCGGTCTGGTCTTCGTCACGGCCGGCAGCGACGACGAGAACTTCAAGTTCGGCTACTACGCACACGTCGGCGTAGGTGGCAAGGACATCTTCACGATGAGACAGCTGCCCGAGCGCTACAGGGTGCTCGAAGATCCGCACAAGCTGACGTTCATGTTCATAAACAAGGGCAGCGACATCTCTGAAACCGGAACGATGACGCTGTACACTCTCGCACAGCTGATCAGGGCCGCTCCGCCCGAGGTCGCGAGTGCGGTGGAGCGCACCAAGCAGGAGGCACAGGCCGCAGGATACCCGGTCTAAAAGTTTTTATAGATTTTTTACCAATTTTTTAGCGAGGTGGTGTGAATGAGGTTAGGCACGCTAAGGTACATATTCACCAGGACGTTCGACTTGATATCGGCGGGGGACAGCGAGTCGGAGAGGACGATAGTCCGCGACGGAGACAAGTACGCGTACGCTGTCGACGGGCTTCTGATAAACATCCAGAGCATAACGAACCAGTACAAGTTCACGATAGACTTCAGCATAATCGACAACCTCGGCGTGGAGACCAAAATTATGCAGAACTTCCCGTACTCGCTGCGCGGTACGAAGTACAACGACCACTACATCCCGCTGAAGAAGGACACGGACTACCCGATCCTGCCGGTCAGGGGGAACATCTACTACAAGCTGTCGAACACGGACTCGAACGACGTGGAGGGCGTGGCGATAGCGGTGATGGGCTACCCGATAGTGGAGGAGTGAGATGAGCACGAGGACGCTGCTGATCGTGGAGGTCATCGAGGCGGCCGTTCTGGCGGTTCTGGCGATACTGGTTCTCATGCTCTACCTGCAGGTTAAACCAGTACCGACCGAAGAAGAGGAGACATGAACGAGCAGGAGACTCTCTACGAGCTGGTGGCCGAGATAAGGGACATCCTCAAGAGCCTTGAGCTAGCTTTTACCTTCGGTACGATACCGATAACGCCGGACAAGTGGGTTCAGAAGACTTCTGGTACGGACGTTACGGTCAATCCGGGCGAGCTGAAGACGATACTGGTCGTCAACGACTCGGGCTACCTCTGGGAAATCGGCGTCAACGACGAGACGTACACGACGTACTACCTTTACGTGGACGGAACCCAGGTCGGAGATCCGCAGTACGAACCGTGGGGTCTGTACAACAGCCCGTACAGGTTCCCCGTCCCGATAGAGTTCAACAGCAAGATAGAGGTGAAGGTGGAGAGGCACAGCGACGCTCCCGCTCCGGCCGACTACTACGCCAAGGTCAGGTACATCAAGAAGTAACTTTTTTATTGTCATTAACTAAATTTTTAATATGAGGCCACCGCTCAAGCTCACCTGGTGGGAGGCGCAGCGCATTCTGGCTCAGACCCGCAGCATAGCCGTGCGGGAGAAGATCCTGCAGACGCTGGATCCGATCGAGTTCTACCCGGTCTCGCAGCAGCAGCTGATACGTAGCATAGTCGCCA